>DXJA01000504.1 GCA_019056875.1 Candidatus Jordarchaeum madagascarense | reverse complement strand
ACAGGTAACTATAACATAGGAGAAAAAGTTAACCAATAAAAAGACGGCACCAAAATTTGTCAGAAATACGTAAATTCTTAAAAGTCTATAGGTATAGAACTACATTAAATTCAAGTTTAATATTATCTATAGCGAATCGGTTAAACCTCGGAGGAATAATATGCACGATGTGCTTACTCATATTCACGGTTGTCTGGTTGGGTTAACCATAGGAGATGCCATGGGGGCAGCGACCGAAGATTTAACTCCCTTTCAGATAAGATCAACGTTTGGAGTTGTGAAAGATCCCTTAAGTGTAGAAATAACTGATGATACTCTATTAAACTTTCTAGTAGCTGAAGCTTTAATAGAAAGCCAAGCAAATGTTACTCACCAGATTATAGTCAAAGCACTTTTAAAAGGTGCTGAATGCCCTCGTTTAGGGTCTTCCACAAAAGCCTCAATACTGCGTCTCCAAAAAGAACCGGAAACCGTTTCTACGACGGGCAGTACCAACGGAGCCGCCATGCGCGCTTTCCCAATAGGTTTATGCACGCCTTATGAACCAGAATTAATTCTGGAAAAAACCGTTACCTCCTCACTGGTGACTCATGGAACCAGCAGCGCGATTTCGGCGGCTGTTGCGGTTGCCTGCGCAGCCTCTGCTGCGATTGAAGGATTCAGTGTGGACCAAATAATTGAAGCCGCTTTCGAAGGAGCAGAGATGGGGGAAAACTTCGGAACCAAATCTGGTAAAAGTGTCGCTTTCAGAATAAAATTGGCCGATGAACTGGTGAGAAGCCAAAAAGAGCCTTGGGAGATACAAAAAATTCTTTACCGCGAAATCGGCGTAAGCGCTCTATCCTGGGAGTCCATACCTTCCGCTCTGGCAATTTTTTCCGCTTGTAGAGGTGACATTAAAAAGGCTCTAATGATCACAGCAAATTCAGGAGGCGATACCGATACTCTAGGTTGCATCGCAGGGGGTCTCTGTGGAGCAAAAAACGGTATAAACTCTATTCCCAATCGTTGGAAGCGATTTGTTGCAAGGCTCGAACCAAAGATCCCCTCCAGTAATATACTCAAGGTTGCAGAGGATTTAACAAGTCTTAGAACAAAACTATACTCCGAGATAAAGCCTTTTTATTAAGCACAAATTTATTAACTAGGCATTGCCATTAAAGCTATATTTATATTCGTTTAATTGCATTTAAAAGTTAGAATTCCCACTACAATATTACAGAAGGGAGGTTAACTAATTTGGCAGGTAATGTAAACATACTCCTAGACGAGTACCATAATGAGGAAACTAGAACAAGAATCTTCAATGACCTAAAGAACAGTATAGTGAACTGGGGTTTGGACCTCTATGTAAATTCTTCGGATCCACTTTCTGCAAAGTTACTTGAAGCATACAACGCCCTAATTATTATCGGGCCCAGAAGGTGGAGAAGAGAGTACGACTGGAAAGTGGAGGAAACCAGAGCGATCATACAATTCGTCGAAGACGGCGGAACACTAATAGTAACTCCTGCTCGGGGTGACAGAAACTATAAAATAACTTTTGCCCGTGAAATCGGCATAGACTGGTTAGGAATGAACTCAAAATTCGCCACTGATTTCACTCTACATCCCATAACTTCAGGAATTTTCAAAATCCACGCTCCATGGTTCAAGGCAAACATTATCCCTGAGTGGCAACAACTAGCAAGAGTTCAAATAGGCTTGAGATCATTTCCCATACTAGCAGTTAGAGATTTCGGAAAAGGTAAAATGGTTTTCGTAAGCAGTATCAACTTATTCTCTAAGACCTTCCTCAAAAGGTTTGACAACGCAAAAATGTTACTGAACATGTTTACTTGGATCAAAGAACTCGGTGAAGGAGTAGGAGTAAAGAAAAAGAAACCGAAAGTAGAGAAGTTAGTTGTCTCTGAAGAGGAAAAAGCACAGGTAGCGATAAAGCTGGAAGCACCAGGAAAAGCCAAGTTTTGCCCACACTGCGGCGTTGAGGTTCCACCATTTGCAGTCTTCTGCCCAAACTGTGGAGCAAGCATGGAAGAATAAACCCCACCACCAACTTTTTAACACCACTCTCATAATCTTTCATCCCCCACTTTTCAGAAACCCTGTATCAAAACAATAATATTCCAGTACTCCTCCACATTTTACTTTTACCCGAACCCCTGTTTACTTTTGACAGTATAAGTTGGCAGTGGCTCTGAATTCATCTGGTATAAAGTGGTGAAAGAATCTTCTATCTGCTTCGTAAGCCTCCTTATATACTCTATCAAAATATTTCTTTGGGAAAAATCCTTTCATGAAAAAGAAGACAAAATAAGAAAAAAAGGTTTCAGCCTTTGTAAAGACTTTTCTAAATCCCGCCATATGTCCTGCTCTTTTCAACTCATTTATAGTAAACATATAAGCATCGGTTTCTAATTCTTTAGGATTTTTCTGCATATCCAACATAATTTCATTTGTTCTTTGATCCAAACTAGATCCTGCTCTACGACCCAAAAACTCTCCAAACTTGGTCAGAAATATACCCGCCAACCCGACCAACATTATTCCCAGACGATTGGGCTCATCCAAAATAGCTAAATATCCACCAGGTTTCAAAATCCTCCTACTCTCCTTCACAAAATCCAAATAATTCGGAAAATGATGCAGAGAGGATGAACAAATAACCAAATCAAAAGAATCACTCCTCAGGGGCAGGCTCTCACAATCACACCGAAACCAGAAAGTATCATTACCAAAACCGTACTTCCTCGACTTTCCAATAGCTATCTTAATTATCTCCGAGCTAATATCACAGCCAGCAATCAGAGCCCTTGATCCGAAAGCCTTGAGGTTGAGGGCGATTTTCCCAGTTCCACAAGCAGCATCCAGAACCAGAATTTTCTTGGAAGCATCAATACCGGCAAAAGTTAACTCTGAGTCTAGTATACTCCCATACTTGTGAGACGTTTTTATGCCGAATATTTCATCATAGTATTTACTCTCTATATCGTGCCGCAATATATTGTTCCTCTTTATTCTCTGAGGGTTTAACGTCAACGTAACACACCTTCCAAGTCTTAATCAAGTCTTATTTTTTTTAAGCTTTTCATCAGTCAGAAACCGGTCTTTCCACCTTGTTAATGATTTCCTGAACCTTTCCAACAAGAACATCCTTCTTTATTATTTCAGCAATCCTAACTACTGCTCTTAAATGGTGGATAAGGCTGTCAAGCCACTTGTAGATGTCGCCGGGATAGATGTAGAGTTGATATTCATTTTCTAATAATTGGGAAATGTTATTTGTTTTGAGTCCAAAGAATCTGTACTCAACTATTTTTTTAGCTAACTCTATTTGGCCGCATTCGCAGAATGGATTATCCTTGCATTTACAGTTGAAAAAGTCTAGAGTCCATTTGGCGAAGAGATCTAATACCCATTTTTCCAACTTTTTTGGCTTCTTGGTTCTCGAAACATCCATTATATCCAGAACCGCTCCCGAAAAGAACCTCGTAGGAAAATTCGTATTATACGCTCGGTTCAGCTCTCCCTGGAGCTTCGAAGAAAGGTAAACTGATTCAAAAGGCTCTAATTTAATAGCGAGCTCAAGCGGGTCGCTGTCAATATTCTCTTTAACAAAAACTGCTTCTGAAGGAGATAGAAAAGAAACACTGGCAGCCTTTCCTAAGGGAGAAATGGCTAACTCATTTCCGTCTCGGAAAACCATCCCGCTTTTTTCAAGATAGTCAAGTACCTTGTCTAACTCCACTGTTTTTCCAATCATTTTTTCGTAAAATTTCTTCAACTCTTTATACGTGATATTTTCTCTCATAGATATGCTTGCTAATAACTGCTCTGCACATTGCTCCAAATCATAGTTTGGATAAACCGCCTCTATCTTTCCCCTAAGCAACTCTATCGCCACCTCATCTTCGGTTTCTTCCTGTGCCGCGTTGTACCTGAATCCGGGTTCTACGAGAATAACCGCTTTGCCTCTTTCATGTTTCCCATATCTCCCGGCTCTGCCGGACATCTGTTCGAAATCCGCCACCGTTAACCATTCTCTACCCTGAGTCAGAGATTCAAAAATCACTTGGCTTGCAGGAAAGTCTACTCCCGCTCCTAGAGCCGCAGTACTGACAACCGCAGCTATGATTCCCATCGCGAAACCGGTTTCCACCCTTTTTCTTTGAGCATAGGTTAAACCGGCGTGATAAGCCTCTGCAGTGATGCCCCTATCTCTGAGGATTTCCGCCAGTCTGTGGGCTCTTCTCCTAGAGTATGTGAAAACAATGGTCTGCCCCCTGAAACCAAATTTGCTAATTTTCTTAAATTCACTTCTGACCAGTTTTTCAATGAATTTGATTTTTTCATTCGAGTTCCTTGCCAGAACCAGGTGCCTCTCTAAGGACACCGGTCGATTATTGGAAACCACAGACTTTAAACCGAGACTCTCTGCCAATTCTTCAGTGTTGCTAACAGTTGCAGACAGGCAAATGATTTGGGAGTCGGGGTACAAATCTCTAAGCCTTATAATTATCCCATCGAGTTCTGATCCTCTCTCCTCATCAGCAAGCATCTGAACCTCATCTATGATAATGGTGCTGATTTCTCCCAACTCGCGGTAACGCTTTAAACGTAGTAGATAATCGAGAGCCTCATAAGTTGCTGAAACCAGGTCAGCGTCTGTAACCTCACTATCCACGATTACGAGTTCTTCATCTCCAACATCAATTCTACTCATTCCCACTCGAATAGCGGTTTTTATCCCCAGCTTCTCATATTTTGTTTTGAACTCCAAATATTTTTGGTTGGCTAAAGCCACAAGAGGTGCCAAGTAAACCATCTTTTTTCCTTCAAATGCTTTGGGCAAACCCGCAAACTCGCCTATGAGAGTTTTCCCGCTGGTGGTGGAACTCACTACCAGTAAGTTCTCTCCTCTTAGCAATCCGGCTTCGATGGCCGCGACTTGGACTGGCATAAGTTGAACGATACCACTATTGGCTAGAACCTGTGTCAATTTTAAGGGTAAGGGAAGCTCCTCTAAACCCATTGTTCTCGGATTCTGTTCGGCTTCAATGGTGTCAAATAGTGTTAAACTCGTATCTTTTGAAGGATCAAACTTGGGGGACAAGAGGGTTAGAATACTTTCCAGATCTCTTTTGTTGTGAAGAATATCCCAGAGTCGCTTTTTCATGTCCAAGGAAACACTGGTTCCCCTAAATTGTAATTCTTTATCCAACTCTTCTCTAACACAGTTCCAACACATTATATTCCCGTGAGCGCGAAATGTATTATCCTTACTAAGTACTGTTAGGAAATCGTCAACCAGACAGTGTTTACAAACTTCTAATATTTCCCACTTTTTGATCCCAAAATCCCTAAACATATCCATAATTTGGGTCTTTAATTCTTCAGAAAAATCTGAATTAATAACTATCCTTCTAGCACTGCGCAACAGAGAGATAAACTCCTTCGGCTGAATATAGGCTTGTCTTCCATTAGAAGAGATTCTCACACGATTGGGCCTCAAAAGATTTTCTTTGGGATAATAAAACTCGACCACTAAACGGAGATCCGGCTTAACCCTTCTCAACTTGGGACTACCCTTAAAAAGCAAAACCTCTGCACTAAATTCTTTTTTCTTCTGAACAAATACCATTATGTACTTTCCAGGGATTGTTTCCAAAAGTTACAACTCCAATGCTAGAAAAAAATAAATTAGATGTGGCGATTTGGTTTGATGATATTTTCGAGACTGCTAATAAAATGTATCAGTATGCTGGTCTTCACATTTTATTGGTAGGCTAAATTTTTTTCTCATATCGCAGATAGCAAATGTTAAAAATCGACTCTATCCCTTTAATGGTGGAGATGCCAAGAATTGAAAGTTACAGAGGAAATTTTTTACTTCCCGGGAATGAACTTTGACTGTAACACATTCCTAATAAAAGATAATCAAGCAGATGAAATGACTCTCATAGATTGTGGAACCGGCTTCTTCTTCGATCGCCTAATAAAAAGAATTTCACAGGAAGAACTTAACCCCCAAAAAATTACACGGGTGATCTTGACACACGTTCATTTTGATCACAGTGGTGGGCTCATAAATTTTGTGAGAGAGTACTCCCCAAAAGTGCTAGTTTTTCACCTAGAGGCAGATAGCATAGAAAAGGGTGGGAATGGTCTACTGCTAGCAAGAGACTTTGGTCTAGAATTCACACCCACCAAAGTCCATCAAAGACTAAAAGAGGGAGAAACAATCAAAGCCGGAAGCCTCAACTTGGAGATATTGAATACACCGGGGCATACCGCCGGAAGCATATGTCTTTATGACCGGGATAGTAAGGTGCTTTTCTCGGGGGATACGGTTTTCACTTATGGTAGTTTTGGTCGCGTAGATTTTCCAACGGGGGATTCAAAACAGATGGTTCAATCGCTAATCGAGCTTAGTAAGCTGGATGTTCAATACTTGCTTTGTGGACACCTAGATATAGCGACTAAAAATGCAAACGATCAGATCAAGCTCTCAGTAAAAAACGCCAGATTATGGATTTGATACCACTCCCCAGAGGGGCTACTTTTCGATGACATTAAACTTTCTGTGTAGATAACAATTTTGATTTTGCATTTGTGGTTTACTGGGCTGAATCCTCAACAACATAGCGGTAAATAATCGTTTCACCCGCGGTTTTGCTGTTCCGTACTATTTTAACTATGTCTCCTGCCTTTACCCCTATTGCTTTGATCGCGGGATCAGACACCCTTATCCTAGGAAGGTCATCTTTTTTGATATTGTATTTTTCCAGTATCTTGTTGTACTCTTCGGGTTCTGCTTTCTCATGTTTGGGGACCAGATAGTGATCAAAAATGTTCAGTATAGGGTAATCTACAATTAGCTCTATGTTGCTATCCGACGCGATCTCTCTCGCCTTGGGTGTACTTCTTTTTCCTCCCACCAAAAAGCCTTTAGAAGCTTCCTTCTCGTCCATTACCTCTTTTAAACCACGCACCAAGGCTGTTCCTATTACCTTTTGAGCATCATAACTTCTAATAACGAAAATGGTTTCTTCCCCATCCTTCTGAGCTTTAATGAGGCGATAATTGCCTTCCTTTTTTTCCTCAATTTCCTTAACTTCGTAGCCTCTTAACTTTAGGAAACCAATAATTTTTTCCTCGGAACTCAAGTTATCACCCTTAGGAGTGAGAAACAAAATACTATATAAACACTAGGGATACTTAAAATAAGTACTTAATTATTACGATGAAAAATGTATCTAAATCTATTTAAATGGACTAGAAAAACATACGCTTGGATAAAAGATTTATTTCTGGTTTAAAAACCAATTAACACAAACCCGTCCAAAGTTTAATCCGAAATAGGTCCTAATTTTAACCGCCCAAAAATCCTTTTCAAGAAAAACGTATAGATTCCTCTAAACTACTAGGATTTAATTGCACTAAAAAATCAAGTGTTAAATTTTAATATTTTTTATTAATTT
>DXJA01000503.1 GCA_019056875.1 Candidatus Jordarchaeum madagascarense | reverse complement strand
GAAATAACATTGTTGGCATTTTATGAAATAGAGCGAGCCTCTCAAACCTTCCTTTACATTTTTCGCTTTTTGTTTTTATACCAAGCCTTTTATGTTCTCTTTCATCCTCTAATTTTTCTTTTATCCTTCCGCATTCGCTACAGATTTCTATATCATATTTTATACCTTCAATATTAATACTGTCTATAATTTGAATCAACTCAATATTCCCATATTTAGCAAGAACAAACGGCTCTCCTTCGAAGATGTTTTTTTCTTCTATTGCAGGGTTTTTGAAAAAAATTCTGGAATTAGCTTCTTGATAATCTCTGGGTTCACTTATACTTTTTAGCGTTTTACGGATATAAAGTATGTTTGGTTCAATACACTCTATTTTAGTGGGGTTTATTCTAGTCTTGCATCTTGGACAGACAGGTTCGAAAGAGTTTGCTTTATCGGAAATGTATTTTTGACAATTTGGACATGTATAGAATATCTTTCTAGTTGGTTTAAGAATGTTTAAATCTATGCCAATTGATTTATAGATTTTCTTTTTAATTGCTATTTCCATTAATGGTGCGAATTCAGTTATTGCAATATTTCTAGCCCTCCCCTCAAAGTCCTCATAATTGTATTCATCTCTAATTTCAACTAAAATACCTGGAAAAGCATATCTAGGAAGTACATTTACTTCCATTAGATATGAAACCAAAGATTCCCTTTCAAGTTTTTTAATCTGCTCATCTACTTTTTTTACATTTTCCCAATTGCGTTTATTCTGGAGCTCGATTAAGTATTGTTGATAAAGTTTTATTTCTGTATCATAACGTTTTTTAGAATTTTTCAATTGTTCTTTAAAGGAATTGATCATTTTTTCTAATAAGTTATCACTCCACTTCAAGTCTTTAAAAATTTGATTAACTCTCTCTTTAATATCCTTCTTTCTTACCTCTAAGTGAGACAATAAATCTTCTATTTCTTTTGTAGAAAAATCATTCATGTAGTAAGGATACGTTTCTCCTGAATGTACTAATAGTTGTTCCAAGATAATTGAGTTTACATGTCTCTGAAGTAGATGTCTGTTTCTTATGTCTATTATAGGAGTTTCAATCTGTCCGTTTATCAATTTTTCAGGATTTTTATAATAGAATTTATCTATAGGATTCGGAAAGAGAAAAGTATTATTAAAAGAAATTCTCTCTTTTCTACCAGCTCTACCTGTTCTTTGAACGTAGTTAACAGGTGATGGCGGCGCTTTAAAAAGACCTACCGAAAAAAGATCTCCAATATCCACTCCTAATTCTAAAGTTGGAGTTGCCACAATTACATCAACCAATCTTCCCTCAACACTTTCTTTTTTAAATTCATTTTCTATATCCCTTCTTTCCCTTAACATAAGAGCTCCTGTATTTTCTTTTGTCACCATTTTCAGTGGATTATCCTGTGTATATCTTTTAAAATAATAATTATTCGATTTTTCATTTAAAAACTCATCATAATTTATATTGATTAATTTTCCATCACATCTATAAGTTAAACAAAAGTTCGAAGGAGTATTTGTGTAAACATTTTGGCATTTTTCGCATTTTGAAACTTCTTCGGGAAGCTTTACAATAAGTTTATTTCCATTTACGATAAACCCATTTGCAGTGTCTCCCCATTTTTCTATTTTACTTGAGATAAGATAATACTTACTTTGTAAAAATTCAAATGAATTGCGCACGATCTCTTTTATTATGTTCTTATCTGAAATATTGAAAGCTTTTTGTACAATTTGGAAAAGCTTAGATGTCTTGCTCAATTTTAGAATACCTTTTATTTCAACCCATTTTTTCACAATATTTCTATCGTCTGGACTAAAACCAATAGTCTTGTCTCTGCCGGGCCTATTTCTCTCTAATCCTTTTATAGCGCCATTTGTTCGGATATAATTAAGAAAAGAAATCAAAAAGGTTCTCCAAAGCTCGATATTCTCTTTTTGAGGTATTTTTAAATTCTTGGAATATTCTATCCAAACCTTTTCGAACTTGTCTCTTGAATCTAAATCTAAATAGTTAATTTCAATTAATCCAAGGTTTTCTATAGAGCGTTGAGCACCTGTAAGTGAAGCTATCTCTTCTAAAACCTTCCTTATAATAGTAGCTCTGTTTATATCAAATCTATCAAAATTTCCCCCATACCAGTCACTTATTCTCCTATCAACAGCTTCCTCTATTAAATCAGGAAGTTTAATTCTTTCCATTTCTCTAGTTATAACATAAAGCAAGTTCCTTATTGCGTGATCCAAATGACCATCCTCAAGATTCCCTGCTAAATACGAAGCGGCTTGTCTATTATCTGTAAAAATTAATAGTTTTCTAAAATCCTCGGGAAGTAAGGTATAAACTATATCAAAAAGAGTCATGGTAGCTGTGTTTGAACTCATCTTAATCGGACTTAAAGCTGAAAATGCACCATAGGTTCTTCCACAAAAAGGACATTTAATTGATTGTGTTTCTTTACTTATCCCCAAATCCTCATCATAAACACTTTTTATAGATTTGAAACGTTCCCTAATTATCCCAAATATCTCCCTTAAATCTTCAGAATTACAGAAGATGCAAGAATTATCATCTAAGTTAAGAATTGAG
>DXJA01000502.1 GCA_019056875.1 Candidatus Jordarchaeum madagascarense | reverse complement strand
GTTTGTTTTCTAATAACGTATAACATAGGAGGGACCCAATTAATCCCTAAAAGTTAACCGATTAGCAGACACAACCAAAAATTTTTATTTCACAAACAAATGGTTATGTCTTTATAAAACTCGAAGGAAGAGGCCGGATACAAAAAGAAAATAAACACTCTAACGAATTTAATATTAAAGAAGGGAATGGGGCCGAATTCGTGTTATGGGATTTACTTGTTATAAGCGAAGCTATAAGGAAACTTCTAGATAAAATCCAAAAAAGAGGTAAAAAGAAGAAAGAAGAAAAAGAATTACCCGAAAAGCTTTGAATATTCACTATTCTCCTTTAAAGATTACACACCTTTCCTCGTGCAGGTTTTAAGGAAGAAAAAATTTTAATTCGATTAAATCAAGTATACTAGGGGATGAAGTCTTATGAGTGAAAAGAAAGCGGGAACTGTTTTCTCTTACTTCAAGAAGGTTGGAGTTGCAGCGATAAAGCTTGAAGCGGATTTGGCTATAGGAGACACTATTCGTATAATAGGAGCGACAACAGATTTTACTCAAAAAGTTGAAAGCATGCAGATTGAAAAGGATCCTGTTGAAAAAGCAGGAGCAGGCGATTCTGTTGGCATTAAAGTAAAAAACCGCGTCAGACCAAATGATATCATATACAAAATAGTCGAGTAACAATTGCGCCATTTTAAATGGTTTACAAACAACACTTTTTATTTTACTTTCGAAAGATTCTACTAAGATAAAAGCTTGAACCATGTTTTACCTGAAAATTGTTAGAAATAGGGAATAACCTTTAAATTAAGCGAAAAGCAGTTCATGGAACCCTTTTTTGTGTGTTTACTCCACAACTTTGATATTACTGGATATACTGGAAATACTGGAAATAACACTTACACACCTAATTATTAACATGTTAAACAATAATTAACATGTATTACACCTTCCAGAGAGAGGATGTTTAGGAATCCGATGCGGTTCAGAGATGTGATATATAATGACCACCCCTCTAAAAAAAGACCCGGAGAATAAGAAAATTCTAAGGCGTCTCCTAACCTCTCTGTCCGCCGGAACATCCCTTTTCAACACTGGGGCAATACACGCATCGCCCACACATATGCCGCTTTTCACGCTCTGCTTGAAAAAAGCGTTTTAAACATCCTCTCTCAACCCCCCATCAGATTAAAAACCAAGCACAACCATGGAGAATGGTCTGATTGAGTAGTTTATTGTCACTAGAAGATCTTCCTGGAATTGGACCAGCGATATCCAAGAAGTTAAGCGAGGGTGGTTTTAGAACTCCCGAAGCAGTGGCTATAGCCACGCCTAAAGAGCTAGCAACAGCAGCGGACATTGGCGAGTCAACCGCCACAAGAATCATTGAAGCCGCTAGAGAAAAATTGAATATAGGATTCATATCCGCTCAGGAATATCTAACTCAAAGGCAATCCGCATCTCAGATAACTACGGGAACCAAAAATCTGGATCAACTTTTTGGTGGAGGCATTGAAACCGGCGGTATCACCGAACTGTTCGGAGAATTCAGAACAGGCAAAACTCAGATATGCCATCAACTTTCTGTAACCGTACAATTGCCTGAAGAATTAGGGGGACTTGGCGGAGAAGCAGTTTACATTGATACTGAAGGAACTTTTAGACCTGAACGCTTGGTTCCTATTGCTGAGAGATTTGCACTAGAACCCAAAGAAGTTTTGAAAAATGTTGTTTTTGCCAGAGCCTATAACTCAGACCACCAACTTTACCTCTCCCAGAATATAGGTGAACTTGTCGAGAAAGGTAAAAACATTAAACTAATTGTCGTAGATAGCATCATCGGTTACTTCAGATCGGAGTATATAGGGCGTGGCATGCTGGCAGAGCGTCAGCAAAAACTAAACAAGCATCTTCATACGCTGTTAAAGCTCTCCGAACTATACGGCTTGGGCGTAGTGGTTGCGAATCAAGTTATGGCAAAACCAGACGCTTTCTTTGGAGATCCCACAGCACCTGTGGGCGGGCACATAGTCGCCCATAACTGTACCACGAGAGTTTATCTGCGAAAAAGCAGAGGCAATCAGAGAATAGCTCGCCTTGTAGACAGCCCCTACCTGCCTGAGGCTGAAGTGATTTTCATGATAGAAGAAGACGGAGTAAAAGACGTATAAACCTAAGCTTCGAAACTTGTTTCTGCCTTTTTTATCTAATTTTAATTTTTTATTTGAATTTCAAATTTCTTCCAATCACCCACTCCCCTTAGTGTCCTTAATAAGCCGCTACATACTTCAATGAAGACACTTCTTACATACTCATTCATTTCAATCTCTTTACCATCAATAAATAATTTTATTTCCATATTCACTCACCTCCTAATGGTTGAAGCAATATGCAAAAAATTGTTTCAATTAAAAAAATTGAGTGATTTTTTAAATTCAGGCAACATTTAAGTCTTTTTACGTGAAGCTCTTCATCAAATCTGATATGTCTATGTCTTCTATTTTTTGTCTGCTTAGAGGATTTTTAGCTATTTGTGGTAGTTCCGAGTGATAAGTGGGCCTTTCAACCTTGTAAAAGATTCCTATCGGTATCCTGTCGCCCCATTCGTAGGCTTTTTGAAACGCTTTCATTCTATCGGTGTAGTCATGATTTTCTTCTTCCAGTTTATAAACCCTCTTCCTGTAAAAATCGTAGGTATTAACACGGTTGAAAGTCACACATGGCTGAAACACATCGAGCAAGGCGAACCCCTTATGCATTATACAGTTTTTGATGAGTTCTGTCAGATGCTTAGGATCGCCCGCGAATCCTCTAGTTACCATCGTTGCATCGCTAGCTAATACGTGTGCGATTGGGTTTATTGGTAGTGCCAGCTCCCCAAAGGGCGACGTTTTGGACACATATCCCTGTTGGCTGGTTGGTGCTGTTTGACCCGTGGTTAATCCGTAAACCATATTGTTGTGCACTATATAAGTTATATCAATGTTCCTCCTACAGGTATGGCTTAGATGACCAATTCCTATACCGTATCCATCACCATCTCCCGCATGACCAATAACTGTAAGTTCATGATTCGCAAGCTTTATGGCACTGGCTACTGGCAAAACTCTTCCATGAATACCGTAGAAACTATTCGTATTCACATAATCCACTATCTTGGCATGACAACCTATTCCCGAGACTAACGCCACCATCTCAGGCGCCAGATCTAGCTCAGATAAGGCTCTTCGCAAAGCAGTGTATATCCCGAAATTTCCACAACCTGGACACCAAGTTATTTCTGCATATGTTTTTAATTCCTCAGCGGAAACCATTATTAAACAACCTCCATTATACTCTCCGCCAGCATCTCTGGATTGAAAGGTCTTCCGTCATATTTCAGAATCTTATGGTCAACGTCTTCAAGATTATTTTCCTTAATGAGGCTAACCAACTGGGCAGTTTTATTATTTTCAACAGCAACCGTATTTTTAGCTGACTCCAAGAGTTTTCCAACTCTCTCCTTAGGGAATGGAGAGAGGTAAATTACCTGAAGATAATTAATCTTAACTTGCTCCTTTTTGAGAATTTTCATTGCTTCTAATATTGCTCCTTTTGTAGACCCCCATCCAATGATTGTCAGGTCTGCGTCTTTATCTCCATGAATCTTTACCGTTTCCATGCTTTCGAGTTCTTTGGTAAGAAATTCAAGTTTTCTAAATCTTTTGTCATTCATCAGAGTGGTTAACTCTGGATCCTCTGTAGTCACTCCGAATTCATCATGCTCATAACTTGAGTACTTTACAATAACCCCTTTTGTCGAGGGTAAAACTCTGGGAGATACCCCATTTTCAGTTATTTTGTATCTCTTGTATTCCCCTTCCTCTTTGTATCTATCTCCCACAAACAATGGACCTCTATTTACAGAAACCTTACTTGTATCAAAGAGTCTTGTAGACTTGTGACTCTCCCCAAGGTGTTTATCTGTTATCAGAATTACGGGGATTTGATATTTTTCGGCCAGATTAAATGCTTCTATAGTGTTGTAGAAACATTCGTTAACATCGCCTGGTGCAATCACTAGTCTCGGAAATTCTCCCTGAGACGCATGTATGGCAAATCTTAGATCTCCTTGAGAGGTGTAAGTTGGCAACCCTGTACTAGGCCCTGGTCTCTGAGCCAACATCAGCACGATATGTGACTCGCTCATAGCTCCAAGACCAAGTCCCTCCGTCATTAGGCAGAACCCCCCACCTGAGGTTCCAGTCATTGCTCTAACTCCGGCAAAACACGCCCCATCCACCATGTTGATGGCAGCTAGCTCGCTCTCAGACTGCACCACAACAATGTCCTTATCCCTCTGTCGAGCTGCAAGATAGTGAAGCACTGGACTTGCAGGGGTCATTCTCCCTGAGCAATAATCTTACTCAGTTTGGATAGGCTGCATAGAACTTGCATCCCGCTTTGATTGCTCCCAATCCCACGGCTTCGCTACCAGTAAGAAACATTCTATCCCTTGTTCTACTTATTACTTCCAGTTTCCGGTCAAAATCATTTTTATAGTCCTGTTCAGCGTACTCGTATCCCTTTTTTGCAGCATCCAGATTCAATTCTAACCTTTTTTCCTCTTTTCCCGAGGTTTCCCTAATTAGCTCATTTACCAATTCCAAATCATATTTTAGAAGCGATACAGCTGCTCCGATAGCCACGGTGTTCCTCATTACTGGTGCTCCCTTTAACTCCTTAACTATTTTTCCCAAGGGCACAGAGTAAAATCTCACATTTTCAACACCCAGTTTCTCTGAGGAAATGTCTATGCTCTCCCCATCGTACACTATTCCCGCTCCTTCAGCAAATTCGTGTTTATGAATGTATATTGTTTCCTCATTAAGGGCCAGAAGAAGATCTATGTAACCACTTTGAGAATATACTTCATCCTTATTCACCGTCGCGTAATATGCGTTATGTCCGCCTCTAATTAAGGATTGATAATCAATTGTACCAAAAACGTTGAGTCCGCCTCTAACACAACTCTTTCCGAGGATAAAGCCGGCAAGGTTTATCCCTGCCCCTGCTTCACCACCCACAACAAATGATAAACTATTAACCTTCAAACATATTCCTCCTTTTTCCTCCTCTAAATTTTTACAGAACAATTTTTCTCCCCGTTATAATTGACTTATAATTAAATAGATGTCTGAGTTTCAAAACTTACCCACATTGTTTCAAAAATTTGTAATATTATATTTCAGTTCCAATCTAATTAGGAGACTGGTCAGCACTTTTAAAAGTCACTGCTTTCACTATACTCCACCTATGGGGAGAAATTCTGGTTTTAAATAAATGTAAGTTTGATTCTTTTTTAAAAGTTATTCAATTATCATCTTCAATCCTAAATAAACGATTTTTTGATGAAAATAATTCTCCTAATAACTAATAGACAAGTTAAACTTGGCAACCACTTCAAATATTAGGAATAATACTTAAATTTTTATATTTCCAAAGGATTGGAAGGTGATAATTTATGAAAATTGAGAGAATAGATAGGGTTGTTATAGCCGTAAAAAATCTGGACGAATCAATGAAGTTCTTTTCAGACCTTCTGGGTATAAAATTCGATCCAACAGGCTCTTCAGGTGAGCAGCTTGTTAGAGCCGCTTACAGTTCTTCGGGAATAGAATTAATGGAGGCAACCCAACCGGATTCGCCCGTTGGAAAATTTGTGGAAAAAAGGGGAGAAGGCCTTTACGCAGTTGTCTTCAAGGTTCCAAACATTCAAAAGGCATCCGCAGAACTTGAGAAAAAAGGAATTCGAAATGTAGGAAAACTTGACCTAGGCCCACTAAAAGAAGCCATGTACCATCCCAAAGACACTCGTAATGTAATGATAATCTTAGCTGAATATGAAGATGTACACCCCGCAACCGCAGCCGTTGCACTGAGTTTACTGCAACTAAAAAAGTAATAGAATAATACCTTTCTATCCTAACTTTCAGAAAATCTTAATAAAAATTAAGAAGTTTCCAAGTT
>DXJA01000501.1 GCA_019056875.1 Candidatus Jordarchaeum madagascarense | reverse complement strand
CAACGGATTATCCGTGCTTGAACCCCTTGAACCATACGTAAAGATTGATATTTCCGAAAATAAGCTAGGAGAAATAAGGCGAAGAATTGGGGAAATTTTAGTAACTATTGAAAAATTAAATAATGAGCTTGAGAAGCTAGGAATCTCATTAAGAATTGATAACCTATACTTATACCTTAAGCATACAAAAATGCTCTTAGAGATATATCTTAAAATCTGTCATATTTTAGGAATTGAAGTGGATCTGAAAGCATTCACTAGATGGCGAAGTTTGACAGCAGACATGGCTGCTGGAATGTGGCACAATCATAAAAATATAATGGTGCTAATACAGCCTGATGATTTGAAGAAACTATATGATGATTTAATAAAAGAGCTGGGAAGCCGGGGAATCAGCGCGAATAAATTTGTTGCTACAAACCTTCGGGTGAGTGGATCCAAAATCCACAAAGGAGACCAGTTAAAAGAAATACCACGAAAAGGTTTCATCGACATAATAACTTTGAAGGAAATATGTAGGTTTCTTGGAAAAGATTTCTCTGAACTCAGAGAAATGGATCAGAAAAGCATGTCCAAAAAGGAAAGAGTTCATCTTCCCAAAAAAGTTGTACGCATGTTACGTCTAAAGATTTGGGAAAAATACGGTTTCAGATACTTGAACATTTTAGCTGAAGAGGTCAAAGTAGACTACAACAATTTGGACAAGAAAGCCAAGGAAACGTACAAGTCTTATCTACAGGCGTGTCTTAACGGAGAAAAAAGAATAACTTTAGAACTTCTAGAAAAAATTGAGCGTACACTAGGCGTAAAAGTAAAAGATAGCCTTCACATACGGGGAAAGGTCAGACATAAAGAAGACTTTACAAAAGAGATTATAAGGGAAGGAGAAAACAAAAATATACTGATTGAGAAAATAGAAGTTAATGAGCCTGATATGGGGAAAAGAACTCTGCTAACCTTCATCCGCAGAAGAGAGGAAAGAAAAGAACTTACTACAGAGATAAAGGAAATTGGGGAGACTGTTCCTTCCACCTTAATTCTTTGGTTCCTAAACCCACCGACCACTAAGGTAACAGTGAACAGAACAAGGGAGTTTAAAAACGGGAAGGATTTGCTTACCTACATTATAAAAAAATGCGCTAAAAAGGCAGGTAGCAAGAGGAAGGCAGCAAAAATCCTTGGCGTATCACATAATACGATAGACCTTTTGCTGGGCGAAAAGAAATATGATACAATTATCTTGAAAAATTTGCTAACCTTCGCACTATACTCTGGTGTTAAACTGTCGGATCTTACCGATTATATAGAGCAGGTCGGCATCGTGGACAGGAGGACAAATCCTCGCTTGGTTATAGACTTGAATAACTCTGAAGGCGCCCACATTGTAATGAACATGTATGGAGACGGGACCTTTGTAAAATACGGAACTAAGTACACTATCAGGTACGAAAACAAGCAAATCGATTTCGTAAAAACCTTTGCAGAGAAGATAAGAAAAGTTTACGGTATTGTCCTAAGTATCAATGAAGATAGAGGCTACCCATTGGTTAGTACTCACAGCCCGCAAATAGGACACAGTTTCGAAATGGCGGGGCTAACGCCCGGACATAAGGCTCGAATAAACGAAGGCATTCCGGAATGGGTCATAGAGGGAACTGTAGAAATGCTCAAAGACGCCACAGACGCATATCTAGCAGACGAAGCAAACATTACTAAAGAAATACGCATAGACTCCGATGTAGAGGAACCCAAACTAAAAAAGTACCTAGACATATTAAAACAAATAAAAGGAATAAAACTGAAAAATCCCCAGGGTAAAGTTCTCGGAAAACGAATAAGCATCGGAAAACTTAGGGATTATGAAGAAATTTTTAATATAGCAAAAAATAAGCAATCTAAAATCCTAGAAAGAGCTAGACAGATGATAGTAAACCTGCTAACAAAACACGGTGTGAGTCTTGAAGAATATGATATACAAATTGAAACCGTACACATAAATGTTTATCTCAACGGTAGAATAACTGTTACGAAGCGGCTCAGAATAAAAAGTAAAGTCACCGAAAAGTTACATGAGATACAGGGAGGATTTCCGGGATACAAAGAGTTAATGTATGCAAACCATATGAGCATAGGGGACGCATCTAAAAGATTCCCATTGCGCTTAAAAGAGGATGAACTTGAAATCCTGAAAAGTATCGGTAAGGAGAGGGGCGATTCTTATTTGATTTCTGTTAAAAAGTTGCCAGAAGAACTGAAGAAGAGGTACGCAAATCCTCCCCAAGAAGTCCTTGATTGGCAGAGAGAATATTTTGAAAAGGAGGTTGAAATCTTGGTGGATGGGAAGCCAGTAAAAGTGAGGGGAATGCCTTCAAGGTTAAAAGGGGAAATAATCATCAGTCCGAGTGAGAATATAATCTCTTGGAAGCTAGTTCCCGCACTTTCTGAGGAAATCAATGAAAAATGGTGGGAAATAAAACCCCTACTTAGAAAGATAAAGGAAGGAGATAAGGATGGTGCTTAACGTGAATATGGAGAAAGCTAGAAACTTGGTTCAAGATTTGTACATGAGACATGCAATAAAAGGAGAGGGAGGGCACATGGTGACCTACAAGAAGGAGGAAATTATTGAACTGTTCAAGGAAAACGGTTTCACGGAAGAGGAAGCAAGGGAACTTCTAGAAAAATACGAAGGCCAAGTCATGCTCCCCTACTTCAGAAGCGGAGACCAATTACTACTTAAAACCCCAGAGAATAGGCAGGAAACTCAAATAATACCCCTTTATACGATGATTGATGAATGCGACCTAGCGAACTACTACCTAAACATCTTATCAGACCAATTAAGCGAAAAGTACAATGCGGATCCCGAAAAATATATTATGGAAGGAACTTTTGACGCAAAGGATGAAACTGAGGAACTTTTACGTAGCATATTCGCTGAGAGTAAAACTAATTTTCTCCAAAAATACTCATTAATCAGACACCTAATGGCAAAAGGAGATTTAAAAAGCGAAAAGGCTAAAAAAATAATTGAAGTCTACCAAGAGCGATACATACTCAGATATGAAGAACGATACGTTGAGTTGAAACAATATAGATTAAGGGACATCAGCTCTGAACCCTTATCACTTATACATGCCTTTCAGTATGCTGTCAACTATGAGGGGAACGAAACCCAAGTATGGGTGGATGAAGACATCCTCCTCTATATCCTAATCGATCAAGATTTTTGGGAGATGGACGCAAAACAGTTACTAGAAGAGAACAACGAAATCCTAGAATCAAGAACCACAAGTGTTCTGAGAGAAGGATACAAGATTACACGTTTGGAGGAACTACTCATAGGCTGGGCTGTTGAATGCGAGGCAGCCCAAGAAATGATGGAAGAAGATAAGGAGGGCTCTGAGCATGCGACTACGCACGTAAGGTACCGGGACGTTCGAGAAATTTTTAAAGAAGTCATAGAGCAGAAGAAAAAGACCCTTACCTATCAGGAACTAACTGAGAAAATTGCTGAGATATGTGGAGTAACCCAAAAAGAAGCAGACAAAGCCTTCTGGTCGACACTCAGCGCCTTCAAGATATGGCCCGCATGGGAAAAAAACAAAGGCAAAAAATGGGAAGAGAAAGAATACTGGTGGGGCGGATCATGCGACTATTTTCCGCCGAGATCCCTAGAGAACTAAACTATTATTTCGTTTTAATTCGTGCCGCTAATAGGGAAGGAGGGGTTCAGAGATAGTTGGTGAATTTCTAATTGATTCCGGAAATGGGACTGTGTTTCTACATTTATTTTTAAATCTTCTAATAGTCTAAAATTTAATAGTCGTGGTGTGTATGTTTTTGCTCACAACCACTTGCTATAAAGGATCGGGCTCAAATTTTATATTTCTTATTGATTTTTTAACACTAGGAATGAAAGAATTGTTCTAGGCGTGATTGGGTTCTTGTTTTATCCTCCTCTCGTAAGCGCTCTAGTGCTTTTTCAACTCTATCTCTGGAAAAGTCGTGTTCATCGACTAGTATTGAGTGAGCCCGGTTTTTGTCTACTGGTTCCCATCTTATTTGGTAATCGTCTGTTATCTCTGGTTTAAGGAATAGCTGTTTTATTTCTTCAACTGGGGGGTCTATCTCTAATTTTTCTTCCTTTACCACTCTCTCGATGCTTCCTTTCTCCTTTAGGAGCTTTAGCGCGGTCTTCACTCCTATTCCTTTTACACCCTCATTGTAATCGGTGCCTACGAGTATGCCTATTCCTATCAATTGTTCACGGGTTATGCCGAGGCTTTTTAGATTCTCGTCTAGTGTTACGAGTTCTGGTTCCACTTTCATATAGGTGTTTTTTCTAGGTATTTTTCTTCTTCCCGAT
>DXJA01000500.1 GCA_019056875.1 Candidatus Jordarchaeum madagascarense | reverse complement strand
GTATATTAAGAAAAGAACATTACTATATATACTGCTGAAAACGGGAACGTGGGAGACGATTTCGGTTACCGCTTGTTCTAACTCCTCTTTATTTTTAACCAGTTTTACCTCCATAGCCAGTGTTCCCCTTAATAGGATGAAATCAACGTTATAGGCTCCCATATAAACTTGTATAATCTGATCGCGTAACAGCGTAGAATCAAAAGACAAACAAATGTCTCTAATCTTATCTTTCAAATCCTCTTCATCCTCGAAGTCTTTCATCCCTTTACTTAGTTCCACTCTTAGCATCTCAACCATTCTTTGAACTAGATCCTTATCCTTCGACTTTTCAGAGAAATATTTAGCGAAATCTTTGAAAGACATTCAGCAGACACCACCAAACTTGACTATAACTCAATAATATAAGATTAATAACCAGAAACCTGTAATAACTAATCCAAATTTCTCACATGCTCCTATAAAAGAATTACCGAAATGATAAGAGTTAAGCAAATTCCGGTGAAAATTGATTGGTCTTAAAATAAAGATTGCTTAAAGAGTGAAAATTGCTAGAATTCGGAGCTATTGCTTTTCTAAATTTTGTTTAATTAGTAAAAGTTTCAAGTGATTATGGGTTTTCTTTCTTTTTGGAACTCCTCTAGTGTTTTACCGAACTTGCTTTCTACATACGGTCTGTAGATGTTGTTGTAAGTGCAAAAGGGAATTATTTTCCCGTCTGGGGTGGGATAGTTTATGTCGCAGTACTGAACTCTTTCGAGATCCATATTGAATGGATCCATAAAATGCATCAGTCCTAGCATGATTACGTTGTGCATGAAGTCTCTCAATGAACCATAGCTACCTTTTTTTAAAAGCATTGATGTAAGGTCCTTAATCAACCCCTTTTTCTTGATATGTTTTATTGCACCAACTAGTTTAAGTTTAGCACGTACACCCACAAACCGCTTTCCATAAGCATAGAGATTACATATATCCTCTAGAACCCCCAAGATTTTATCTATATCGATGACCTCATTAATCGGATAGTAGGATCCATCATCTTTGAGAAACAAGAAGCTCGACATACCGCAAGCAAAATGTGCGCTTAGCTCAAGCTCTGGGCGACCCTTAATGAGTCCCAACGCCCTTCCAAGCAACACCATGGAAGGGATAGTATACCAATCTTTTACCTTTATCTGACTAGAAGTCTGCTCCTCAATTAGGTGAATTATCTCCGGTATAGTAATACGCATCCTCAGGCGTTCCTCGTAGTCGATTCGACCAGTGATACTTACCGGCTGAAAGTTAATGCATCGAACAATGTCCCGATTGTCCAGCGCAAATTGAATCATTGCCCCTAGTTCATCATCGTTAATACCCCTCATAACTGTTGGTACTAATATCACACCGTCCAACCCCGCTTCCTTACAGTTATCCAACACCTTCTGTTTGATGGGTCTTAGATCCACGTTTCTTGCTGCGATATACGGTTCAGCTTTGACACCATCAAACTGAAGATATATGGTATTTAGCCCGACTTCCACAAGCTCACGTATGTAATCGACGCTCTTAGCCATCCTAATTCCATTAGTAGCAATCATGACATGATTGAACCCGAGTTCCTTGGCCCACCTAACGTATTGGGGTAGATTCTCACTGAGTGTAGGCTCGCCACCCGCGAATTGAATGCCTGGGCAAGGCACTGGCAGGTTCCCCCTAAGATTTTTCATCATATCAAGTACTTCTTCTGGTGAAGGTTCGTATATATTGTCCGACTCGCCGGCTCTGGCAAAGCATATTGGACAGGTTAAATTGCATCTATTGGTTACATCAATTATGGCTAGAGCGGTGTGCGATTTGTGATTGGGGCATTGGCCACAGTCTTTTGGGCAGCCTTCGGCAGTATCGGTTCTCGGGTTATCAAGACCTATTGTCTTATACCAGTATGTCATAGCACGTTTGAACATCTCTGCATCAGACCAGTACAAATCCATAAACTCGCCGTGCTTATCACAGCTCTTCCTCATCATAACTTTGCCGTCTTCCTCGTAGACCATAGCCGGAATGACTGTCACTACCTCATCTTCAAGTTTACACACAGGACAAATCGACTGTGTCTGATAGGGTAACTCCCGAATGGGATGTTTCTCAGCGTGATATCGGAATAGCTCTTTATCCTCATGTGTGAGTGCCACTTCAGGCAAAGGTTTAATCCTTTTTGTCCCCATAACTAAACAAACATCCTAATAACGCTAATAGTACTGATTATAACAGTTTTTTTATTTATTAAACTTATTTTAATATAAAGGTTTCCAATGAACAGTACTCAAAATAGCTAAAAGCGAGTGTCTTTATCCTTAGGCAACAATAGCACATATTAATCCGTTCCTATCTCACTATTTAAATACTTGAAACTTGGATAGGGGTATAACTTAATTTCTGGAAAACTCTTGGGATAACAAAAAGGAAAAGAGAGTGTTAAGCTATGAGTGAAGTTAGGAATTGTCCTATGTGGGGGGACTCGAAAAAGGAATCTTAAGTGCTGCACGTAGCATTGGTTGGACTAAGAAGGAACATAAATATGCTTTTTGGAAAAATTGGGAAATATTACTATGGTCTTTGACTGCAGCAAGAGCAAGCGGTTTGAGGTGTAAGAAATGCAGACTTGTCCTATCATTATTGAAAAGGATGTAAAGCTATTATGCCGGCTCACATGACTTGTGGTTTGAATTCTCCGAATACCTCCCTCAACACTTCGCATATTTCTCCCAGTGTTGCGTAGGCTTTAACCGTCTCTATTAGAGTTGGCATGAGATTATGTTTTTCGTCTTTGGCTTCTTTTCGTAGTTTTTCAAGAAGACTCTTAACAAGCTTGTTATCCCGTTTGGCTTTGATTTTTTGCAGATTTGAATTCGCCTCTATTTCAATTTGAGGATCAATTTTTTGCAGGGTGAGCTTCGGCTCTTCTTCGGTTTGAAACTTGTTAACTCCTACAACTATTTTCTCGTTTTTCTCCACTTCCTTCTGGAACTTGTAGGCCATTGTGGCTATTTCTTTCTGAACATATCCCTTCTCTATGGCTTTCACCATTCCCCCCATCTCGTCGATTTCTTTTATGTACTGCATCGCCATTTCTTCTATTTTGTCAGTTATGGTTTCTATAAAATATGAGCCTCCAAGAGGATCTATGGTGTTTGTGATGCCGCTCTCATAAGCCAGTATCTGCTGGGTTCTTAGTGCGATTCTTACCGATTCTTCTGTTGGAAGAGCGAGGGCTTCGTCCCTGCTGTTGGTGTGTAGAGATTGGGTTCCTCCCATTATGGCCGCTAAGGCTTGAATGGCTACTCTTATAATGTTGTTCTCAGGTTGTTGGGCTGTTAGGGTGGAGCCCGCGGTCTGGGTGTGGAATCTCAACTGCATGGAGTTTTCGTCCTTGGCATTGAATCGATTCTTCATTATTCTTGCCCATAGTCTGCGGGCGGCTCTGAATTTTGCGATTTCCTCTAAGAAGTCATTGTGCGAGTTGAAGAAGAATGACAATCTCCTCGCAAACTGGTCAACATCCAGTCCTCTCTCCAATACCGCGTTCACATAGGATATTCCATTGGCGAGCGTGAAGGCTACTTCCTGTATCGCGTTGGACCCGGCTTCCCTTATGTGATATCCAGATATGGATATGGGGTTCCATCTCGGCAGTTTCTCTGTACAGTATTCTATCACGTCGGCAACCAGCCTCATAGAGGGCTCCGGGGGAAAAATGTATGTTCCACGGGCAACATACTCTTTCAGAATATCATTTTGCACCGTGCCTGCCAGTTTTGAGATGTCAACTCCCTGTTTCTGAGCGACGGCAATATACATGGCTATTATTATTGCGGTAGGAGAATTAATGGTCATTGAAGTGCTAACTTTATCTAAGGGTATCCCCTCAAAGAGAGTTTCCATATCTTTTAGGGTATCTATAATTACCCCTACTCTGCCCACTTCACCTTGAGCGAGAGGATGATCAGAATCATAGCCCATCTGCGTGGGGAGATCAAAAGCGACGCTAAGCCCGGTTTGGCCTTGCTCTATGAGGTACTTGAATCTGAGATTGGTTTCTTTTGCGGACGCAAACCCGGCGTATTGACGCATGGTCCAGAGTCGTCCCCTATACATTGTGGGGTAAACGCCTCTGGTGAAAGGATATTCTCCCGGTAATCCCAGCTCCTCAAGATAATCCTTTCCCATTCGGTCCAGCGGAGTGTAAATTCTTTCCTCTTCGATTCCTGAGGCAGAGTAGAATTTTTCCTCCCTTTCCGGGTTCTTTTGTAAAAATTTCTCTACCTTTTCTTTCTCCCATTTCTTAAACTCTTTATCCAGACTCTCTTTTTCTGCAGATTCTATTTTGGTCAATTTACAAACCCCCTAGGTCACAGGTTTAAAAATAATTCCAAAAGAAGGTTTTCCCTCCGGGTCCACCGAGACCTGACCATAAGTTGGTTTAACCTTCATTCCTATCTCCACTTTTTCCTTCTCCGATATATGCCCAAAGCTCCTAACCCCATTATCGAATTCCACTATTCCAAAAACGTATGGGGGCTCTCCTTTCAGGGTTTCAGGGAGAGCGTAAAGCTTGGTAAAAGTGATGACCGTGCCACTATCTAAGGGTTCAGGATAGATATCCTCAAACTCAGAAGATTTGCACTTAACACATCTAACCCTTCCTGGATACTGGATTTTACCGCATTTCTTACATTTGACACGCCGCAGCTCAGCCATTATTTTCTCTCTACTCTCCATTTTGGAAACCACCAATTAACCGACTTTTACTCATTAATAACCAATGTTGAATGAATTACCGATATAAAACTTTTTCAAGATTTTTAAAAATATCTTAAAAAAGTAAAAATTTGAGTAAGTCTTAAATCAAATCTATTCTCTCTTGAAGATGTCCATGAACTCAGCACTTGGAAGAGCCTTATTACTTAGTTCTTAGTTTTGGACCTGTTTCCTCCACAGGCCATTTTCCTTTCTTTTGAGCTTCACCTACATCTTACTATGACTGTAACAGGAAAATTATACCTCTTACTAGCCTAATTACCCTCCCGTAATATCCTTCGCGTCGTCAGATGCAAGATAAATTATTAGAGGCGCATGGTTTTCCGGACCCAAAGGGCCATAACCAAGCTTGGTCATATCTTCGGGGGTGCTCATTATCGGAGCTATCGAAGGAGAGGTATCAATGGCCAATCTGGTCCTAGAAACAAGAACAAAGAACCCTTCTGAGTGAATATCAGAATCGCCCGATTACAAATCTTGGCCCCAGAACTAAGCATTCGAATATTTTTTATAAAAATATTTTTTAGACTTTTTCACTCTTATTATACATATAAACAATGCTTAAAATTTATTTGGAGGAACTTATGTGGAGAAAAAGCTCCTAGTGACCGGAATGGATTTCCTTTTAGATTGGGTTAAACAACATATTAAGAGTGCGGAAATTGTTTGCACCGGTGACGTTTCAGAAGAAAATCTAAGCCAAATGGTGAAGGATACCGACGGTATATTCTACATGCAAGCAAAGAGTTATCCAATTACCCGTAAAATTATTGAATCCGGAGAAAAATTGAGATTCATTCAGTCTGCGGGTGTAGGATATGAGCGCATCGATCTTAAGGCAGCTACCGATAACAGCGTAGTAGTAATGAATATGCCAGTGGGCACCACAATTTCGGTGGCAGAGCACACCGTAGCCTTGATACTGGGATGCACTAAAAATTTGGTGAAAGCGCATGAAAATACGGTTAAGGGTGGCTGGCGAATCATGGCCTTAGGGGTTGAACTATGGAATAAGACCTTGGGAATAATCGGGTTTGGCAGAATAGGCAAAGAAGTGGTGAAGAGAATGAAGGGGTTCGAAATGAAAATTCTAATATACGACCCCTACGTGGGAGAAGAAGAAATCAAAAAGTTTGGAGGCAAAAAAGTGGATTTGAAAACCCTCCTGAAAGACTCGGACATAGTTTCCATACATTCACCACTGACCAAAGAAACCGAGAACTTAATCGGAGAAAAAGAGCTGGGTCTAATGAAACCAACAGCGATTCTGGTAAATACCGCAAGAGGAGAACTGATAGATGAAGAAGCACTCTACAAAGCATTGAAGGAAAGAAGGATAAACTATGCCGGACTGGATGTTTTCCGGCAAGAACCGGTAAACACGGATAATCCTCTACTTAATTTAGATAATGTAGTTTTGACACCGCACATGGCGGTTCAAACACTGGACGCCGTAATGAGGAGTATGAACCAAAACGGTATTCAGGTTGAAAAAGCGTTAAACGGAATTTATGAAAATGTGGTCAATCCCGAAGTGTTGGAAAAATTGAAGAAATAAATTGGAGGTTTATAGAATGAGTGAAGAAATTAGTTTGGATGCTCCTGGAAAAAAGGTTCTTTTTATGGGAAATGAAGCAGTAGCTAGGGGTGCTCTTGAAGCGAATTGCCAATTTGCAGCTGCTTATCCGGGAACTCCTTCTTCTGAAATATTAGAGACCATAGCTAGGTTAGCGAAGGATTTTGAAATATACGCTCAGTGGTCAACTAATGAAATGGTTGCGTTTTGGAGTGGAGCGGGTGCAAGCTATTGTGGTTTGAGAGCACTCGTTGCAGGTAAACATCATGGAGTAGCCTGGATGACTGATCAACTAATTCACATTTCTCACTGGCAAATTGGTAAAGGAGGACTTGTTATAGTCATTGGAGATGACCCCCAGGGTCATAGTTCAGCGAATGAGTATGATTCGAGGAATTTGGCGTCTAGAGTTTTTGAGATTCCCATCTTGGAGCCAGCAGATCCGCAAGAATCCAAAGAATTTACTAAGATGGCTTTCGACTTTTCAGAACAGTTAAGTTTTCCCATCTATGTCAGGCTGACTACTAGGGTTTGCCATGCAAGTGGAGACGTACTCTTGGGAGAGATTCCTAAAGAAAAAAGAGTTCCGCAATACTATCCAACCTTTTACGAAATAGGAATGGAAATGCTTCAAGCGCGTGGATGGGTAGACATGGCCTATCTACATGAAAGGCTCCATATAAAAAAGCTAAAAGAAGCTGCCGAGGTTTCAAATAGCTTTCCTGGAAACACCTTGCAAATGGATGGAGACGAAGATATAGGTATATTAGCATCCGGGGTAAGCCGTCACTATGTGGAAGAGGCTGTTGATAAGCTTGGTGCAGATGTGGCATTTCTACAACTTGGAATGACTTTTCCTCTACCAACAGAAATAGTATCTAAATTCCTAAAATCTGTCAACAAAGTAATAGTTTTTGAAGAGACAGATCCCGTGATTGAATTGGGACTTAGGTCACTTGCCAAGGATGCTGCTCCAAGCGTGGAAATATTGGGAAAAATGAATGCGTTTACTCCCGTTTCTGGCGAATTGAACTCTATAAAGGTTATGAGTATACTTTCAAAGGCTTTAGGTAAACCTGCACCCTCCATACCGGAAAGAAAAGAGCTGAGAGAAATGATTAAACCCTATGAAGGTATGAGAAGAATAACTTTGTGCGCTGGCTGTCCTCACAGGGCATCAGCATATGCGGTGAAGCAGGCGAGCAAAGCTTTCAGTGGGGGAGCCTACATCGGAATAGGCGATATAGGCTGCTACGGAATGATGGGAACCCCCCCTCTTTTGGCTTTCTCACTAACCAATTGTATGGGAGGAAGCGTTGGATTAGCAAACGGGATATCCAAATCCGGAGTGAATCAACCGGTAGTAGCATTCATAGGAGACTCTACATTCTACCACGCCGGAATACCCTCCCTGATAAACGCTACCTTCAACAATGCCAAATTCACAACGATTGTACTGGAAAACCAGGTAACCGGCTTAACCGGTTTCCAACCGCATCCCGGATCCGGTTACAACGCAATGGGAGAAAAAACCAAACCAGTAAAGATAGAGGATATAGTGAAGGCTTGCGGAATAGAGTTTGTGGAAGTCGTTGACCCCTACAATATCAAAAAAGCAACCGAAGTCATTAAAAAGGCATTTGAGCAACCAACAACATCGGTTGTGATATGCAGAAGACTGTGTTCAACTGAGGCACTAAGGAGAAGGAGAAGTGAAGGATTACCTCCACCAAAGCCCTTTTACATAGATCCGGATTTGTGCACCGGGTGCAAAGTGTGCATAAACGAATTTGGTTGTCCTGCAATAATCTGGGATGAAGAAAATAACAAAGCTTTCATAGACGAAACCTTGTGCAGAGGGTGCGGAGTCTGTACACAGGTATGTCCAGAGAGAGCACCAAAAGTGGTTAAATAGGGGATGAGAAAATGAAAGGAAATTTCGATATAATGATTGCCGGAGTCGGCGGACAAGGAGGCGTTTTAACTTCTAGAATAATTGGATATGCCGCAATTGAAGCCGGTTACAATGTCACGGTAGGTGAAACATTCGGTGCAAGTCAAAGAGGAGGCTCGGTTATCACCCACATCAGATTAGGAAAAGAAAGAGTTTATGGGCCCCTCATTCCTGAAGCAAGCGCAGATGTCGTTATAGGGCTTGAACCACTCGAAGCATTCAAGTGTGCAGTAAAATTCCTGAAACCAGATGGAATAATAGTGACAAACGATTATTCGATAAAGACAGCACTGAGCGATTATCCAGAAAAAAGCAAAATATATGAAGCCGCAAAGAAAATTCCCGCAAAGGTATACTTCCTTGATAGTAATAAACTGGCTAAGGAAGCGGGCGACATACTCTCATCAAACATCGTCATGATCGGTGCAGCCTACTCGGTTAACGCACTGCCAATAGAAGAGAAATATTTAAAGAATGCCATCCAAAGCAAACTTTCCAAAACCGTAGAACTGAATTTCAAAGCCTTTGACTTGGGGAAAAAAGCACTGGAGAAAAAATAATGGGCAACGATAACCCGATAATCCGACAGCTCACCCCCCTTTTTAAACCCAAATCCGTTGCCATGGTGGGAGCGTCAGCAACTCCCATGAAATTCCCTACATGGGTGACCTCCACCGCCCTAAAGAGCAACTTCAAAGGGCAAATCTATCTTGTAAATCCCAGAACCAAAGAAATCCAAGGAATAGAAACCTACCACAGCATTATGGAGATACCTGATAGTGTGGACTTGGCGGCAATCATAGTTCCCGCAGAGGTGGTTCCAAGTGTAATGGAGGAGTGTGTGGAGAAGGGTGTCAAGGCCGCCATTATTTTTTCCGCGGGTTTCAGAGAAATTGGTGAAAAGGGAATAAAAAGAGAAGAGGAAGTACTGCAAATAGCTAGGAAGGGAAACATTAGACTGGTTGGCCCCAATTGCATGGGAATTTACAGCTCCGCAGTGAATCTTTCCCTCTCTATAATTTCCTTTAAAGAAAAAGGAGAGATTGCATTCATAACTCAGAGCGGGGGATATGGCGTTGAGATATCTTCGTCGGCTATGACTAAAGGAATAAATTTTAGCAAATTCATTAGTGTAGGCGACAAAATCGATATCCAGGATTATGAGTACTTGGAATATCTTTACCATGACCCAGACACTAAAGCCATAATGATGTACATTGAGGGAATAGAAAAGGGAAGAGAATTCCTCAACACCGCAAAGAAAGTAACCCAAAAGAAACCCATATTTGTAATAAAAATTGGAAGGACAAAAGAGGGCAGCAGGGCTGCAAGCTCCCACACCGGCGCACTGGTTGGAGACGACGCTATTTACGACGCAGTCTTCAAGCAGACCGGAATAATGAGAGCGTACGACATTGAGGAACTCTTTGACTACTTAAAAGCCTACTTAACTCAGCCCCTACCTAAAGGGAACCGGGTCGGGCTACTCGTAGGAAGCGGAGGAGTGGGCTGCGCAGCCACCGATAAATGTGTAGAACTGGGACTACAAGTTCCTGAAATAAGCGAAAAAAACAAAGAAATGTTAAAAGCGATTCTACCCGAATTCGCATCAGTAAGAAATCCAGTAGATTTCACCGCGTCCGGAGCACAGGGAATATTAACAAACACTGAGGTACTAAAGAAGCTTTTCGCAGATCCTAACATTGATGCATGGTTTTTTGGAGGATTCACAAGTTCATCCATCGCAGAAATACGGGACATCATAGAGCAATTTAGACCGGTGATAGACAAATTGAATTCTAAAGAATTACTGGGTGAGGTTAACACGCCCCTCGTTGGATCCATGGATGAAAACGATATAGTTAAGCCTATTGTTGAAAAAATGTTCGGAGCAATGTTCTACCCAACACCCGAAAGAGCAATACGAGCAATATCCGCACTATACCGATATGGAAAATGTTTAAAAGAAAGAAATATAACCGAAAACCCTACTTGAAAAAATCCTTCTTCAGTTGTTCTTTTCTAAACTATTTTCCTAGCCTAGGAGAACCGTTTAAAAGGTATTCAAGATAATAGTATTATTGGTGATGGAATGGAGTTCGTCGTCGTTTTAGAGCCTGACGTAGAGGGAAAGGGTTACGTGGCTTTCTGCCCCACGCTTCCGGGATGCTTCTCTCAGGGCGATACAAGGGAGGAGACTTTGGCGAACATCAAGGAAGCCATAGAAGCATATATTGAGAGCCTCAAAAAGGAAGGCTTGCCAGTGCCGGTTGATACGAAGCCTGAAGTAGCCCTAGTGAAAGTCTATGAGTAAACTTCCTATCTTATCTGGCAGAAAACTGGTAAAGATTTTGGCTAAAATCGGCTTCATCGTCCATCATCAAAAGGGAAGTCACATAGTTCTAAGATTTAATAAGCCACCTTACACGAGAATTGTAGTTCCAGATCACCGAGAAATAAAAAAAAGGTTTGCTAATTGCCATCATAAAACAAGCTGGTTTAACGAAGGAAGAATTTATGAGACTAATAAAGAAATAACACTTTCTCCCACTAGCAGCAACTAACAGTAATAGTGCTACTACAAATAAGCTCCAAACCCTTAAAATAATCCTCGATCCCAAACGCCCTCAACCCCGTAGAGTATTTTAGACCGGGCACAGACAAAATTAATTCTAAAGAACTACTGGACGATATTAACATATCTCTGGTCGGATCTATGGATGAAAACGATATAGTTAAGCCTATTGTTGAAAAAATGTTCGGAGCAATATTTTATCCGACTCCCGAGAGAGCAATCAGAGCAATATCCGCCCTATACAAATACGGAAAATTTTTAGTAAAAAAGGAAATTAGTTTAAAAACCTACCTTTTGGATATATCTAAGAACCCTAAGCTCATCTCTTACTATTTCTCAAGTTTCCCTTTTTGGTGAAATGTCTCTAAAACTTATAATAAAATAAAAACTAGGTGTGTATTTAGCTCAAATTTTGGATCTCCCCTATAATTGCTGGAATAGCGAAAAG
>DXJA01000499.1 GCA_019056875.1 Candidatus Jordarchaeum madagascarense | reverse complement strand
CCCTTCTACAAACCCGACCTACAAATAGTAATAATCGACCCTCACCGACCGGGACATGAACTAACGTACTACCCTGGAGAAACAAACGCCAGAATGGCAGACGTAATCATAATAAACAAAATAGACAGTGCAAAACCCGACCACGTTGAACAAACCATAAGAAACATCAAAAAACTCAACCCCAAAGCCACCATAATAAAAGCAGCATCCCCCATAACAGTAGAGAACCCAGAACTAATCAGGGACAAAAGAGTGCTAGTCGTTGAGGACGGACCTACGCTGACACACGGCGGAATGAGCTACGGAGCCGGAATAGTAGCCGCAAGAAAATACGCAGCAAAAGAAATAATCGATCCCAAACCATACGCCGTAGGCTCCATAAAAAATGTATTCGAACAATACACCCAAATCGGCTCACTCCTACCCGCAATGGGGTACAGCCCAGAACAAATAAATGAACTAAAAGAAACCATTGAAGCTGTAGACTGCGACACCGTAATCATAGGAACCCCTGTAGATCTAAGAAGACTCTTAAAAATCAGCAAATCCACAGTCAGAATAAAATACGAAATCCAAGAAATTGGAAAGCCAGACCTAGAAGAAATACTAAAAATTTTCCACCCGGAAAAAAAAATAATCAACAAAAAATCATATAAACCCAGAAAAAGAAAAATGGGTGATTTTAGTTAACCCGGTTTTTAGATTATTTTTAGTGGATCATTGATTGTCTTCTCATGTCCTCTCCGCACTTCTTACACTCCCAATTTTTAGCCGTGCTAGAATGAAGGTCTATAGTGTTAAGGGTGAAACAGTTCGCGCAAATTTGCTCCTTTATAACTGCGGATGTGCCGACACCATCAACTCTCTTTTTAATCGGATGCAGCGGGGCATCTATGGGCGGTGGAAGATACTTGTCCTCCCGGTAATAATACTTGTGACTCTTGGGATCAATCGTAGGGACCCCAAGAGGATACCTCCAGAAGCTCCACGGAAGCTTAGCAGCTACATTAGCAGCAACTCGCCTAACACCCGGAGCAATATCTACCAAGTAGTCATCAATGTACTCTGACCTATTCTTAACCGCATAACCGATTTCTTTACGTGTGACGGTCGATGAAACTTTTTCACCCACGGACTTGAATAGCTCCCGCGTTCTCTTGCGTCCTTTCTTAATCCAGTCCATACTCAGAGTAAAGGCCGCCTTCAATGGATCCTCAACTTGGAAATCGGCCAGCTCCTCAGGATGAAGCAGAATGAAATCAGGCGTATGGAAATTAGCGTTGAAGTCAACAACTATCCGGTGATCCTTACCATCATCAGGAACTCTGTAAAAGAGTTCGCGCCAGTGATAGTCACTTACAATCCATTCGAGTAATCCGGTTTCTGCGTTGACCCAGATTTCTACTCTTTCATAGTCTTCGTGGTATAGTGATTTTGAGGATACTGTGAATTCTCCTGGCCATAGGTATGTGAAGCGCATTACCCAGTAGTATTTGCCTTCCACCCATATTGGGGCGTCTTCGCGATCCTTGTACGGGAATAGCGGTCCTTGGTTTGCGTAGAAGTACAGGGTGTATCTTTCTAGTCCGAGTACTTGTACTCCTGATAATCCTAGAATGAATCCGGCTACTAATAGGAATACGATTCCGTAGAGGCAGGCGGTGAATGTGACGTTGAAAGGAATTGCAGCTATTATTGTGAACCTGTCCATTAGCGACGGTCCTAAGACTACCGATGGGTTTCCCAAGACCGGGCCCATAGATAATAGGATTAGGGCTAGATACGGGTTTGATAAGATGCTTCCAAACCATGTGGTGTATGTTTCTCCCATAATTATTATTCTAAAGTATGGAGAGTTTAGGATGTTGATGGTGAGAAAGTCGGCTAGTCGTAGCATTATGTATTCTGCGAAGATGAAGGCTGCGCTTGCGAAGATGCCGATGGTTATCACCGCTGGTGCCCCTTCGGGGGATTCTCTGAGTATTGCTCGGGATCTTATGCCCCAATAGATTGAGAATATCAGAATAAATGCGTAGAGTACCATTGCGGCTACAATTAGTATTCGCACTTCACCTGTGGTGACAAATCTCCACAGGGGGTCTGGTAATGTTATATTCTGGAGATAGCCTTGGATGTTAATTATGAAATAAACAGTGGCTACTGCTATCATTACCGCTATTAGTGGAATAATCCATTTAACTACGGTGGCTTGGTATGCTAATTCGAAGGGATTCCAGGCTGGTTTATACTTTTGTGCAAGGTAGTTAGGATCGTATATGGGGCCGATTTCTTCTTTTGTTTTCTTCACTCGAAGCTTGGCTTTGTTTTCTTCTTCTAGTGGGATGATTTCCAGTTCGTGTTCCGGCAGTGTGGGTTTTTCTCCTCTCGGTACTCGATCCATGTGTTCATAAGTTTCGTATTCTTCTCTTCTGAAGAGTCTTCGGAGTCTAGCCTCTGCTCCTTTTGTTATCTTCTTAAATTCGGCAACTGTGCTTTTTCCGAGGAGGAAGTAGTTTGACCAGAGGTCCCGGTATATGTATGCGAGTCCTTGTGGTGTTTTCAGCTCAGGCGTGGGTTCCGTGTATGAGCTGACTCTGCCCATGGAAGCCCAGAAGCCACCCCAAAGGGCTGAAATTGCAATAAACGTTGCTGCCATGGCCGTGTAAGCTATGTTCAGGTCTGCTTGAGGGATTCCCCCCTGCTCGAAGTATCTTACGATGCCTCCTTGGGTCGATACATAATATGGTAGCCAGATAAAGTCATGTAACAACTGTGGTGCGCCTGTTCTAATGATTCCTATAAAGGAGGCGAGGCTTATTGTCCCTCCTATGAATGCGCCGCTCCAGAAACGCTTGCTGAAAAAGCCTGAAATAGCAACGAAGACGAAGGCGTAAACGAAACAGAGCATAAGCACCTCATTGTAGTATATAGTCCATGGCCCAAACTGTAGCTGAGTCTGCGAGATGAATGTTACATTAACCAAGTATCCGATTGCGAAGGGGGCTAGTAAAAAGAATAACCAGGTGAGAACGACCTTAGCTTTTCTGAAAGAGTACAGGAAGCTCTTCCACATCAGACTGTACACTTGGAACTGGGCGAAGAAGCCTCCAATAACACCCACTGCTATCATCGTAACCACTATGCCGTAAATCCAGCCGCCTCTAAGAGGGTCGTAGGCACCAGTAAAAACCAGGATTTGAAACTGCAAATTCTTGCCCAAGATGAAAAAGCCGGCTACAATACCTGTATTAAGCAAACCGTCTGGTAGGCCATCACCAAGAGAGGCTATTAGAAACAGTAGAATCGGAGCTGCACCCTGAGAGTACTCTTGAATGACATGGGTGAAATAAATTGGTGAGGATATGCCCGGGATAAATTCAGGGATCATAGGGATAAGGTCAAGAAATTTAAAAAGTGGTACATATTCCCAATTCATCCAGGCGTAACTCCTAAAGGTAAAATGAAAAGCTGCTGCGATAGGTCCATACAAAATATTATCGAAATAGATTGTCCAATAGTCAAGCCACGCTGCGACACCGACAATTATAGCGAGTATGATTAGAATAGCTCTTTTGCGTGTGAAAATTTTCATTATTTTCGTTTTCAGAGTCATGCATGATCCTCCGAAAATACAGTGTTATACTATTATGAATTGCAAAGGTAATAAACATTTTTCCCAGTGAACACCTAAATTTTTTTACAAAATTTTCCAACTGGTACCTGAAATAAAAGTTTAACACCTTAAAATCTTCTATAAATGAAGTCTGAAATTTTTGCAGCAAAAATCGAAGTGGTACAAAAGCTATTCAATTCTCTTATTCCCACATTTTGTTGATTCGTTTCTCAAATGGAAGTGGAAATTACTACAAAGGCAAAATGTTTTCAATAAAATAAAAATGCTCTAAATAAATTTTTGCTCAAGCGGGTAAGTATTGGAAGATGGATAGCAGTATTCCAATATAGTCCACTCCCCAACCCAGTAAGCTGGAAAACCCAATTAGCAGGGGTATGCCCACGGCTAGACTGACCAGAGTAATGGGCACCCCGATTTTTAGAAAACTGGACCATGAGATATGGAATCCCTCCTTCTCTAGACCGGTTATTGCAATTAGGTTCGGGATGCCTCCTATGGGGGTTAGGCTTGCTCCTATATTTGCTCCGTATATCAGTGACCACGTTACAAGGTTTTGGCTCAGTAGGGCGGATGAGGATAGGCTGGGCGTTACGAAGAGTAGAGCTGTGGTTACAGAGATATTGTCCAGCACTCCTGATAGCAGGCCACAGAATACCGTTACTAGAGAGGCGGTTCCGGGGACATTGGCTACTGTGAGAGTTCCCAGGCTGCTTCCTAGGTTTTCTAGGATTTTTGTTCGGTCCACGCCGCCCACTATGATGAATATTCCAATGAAGAAGAATATAAGGCTCCAGTCCACTTCACGCAGCGTTTTTTCTGGGTCCTCCCCGCTTACAAAGAGAAAGGCGAAAGCAAATATTAGTGCTATTACGTAAAAGGGTATGCCAACAAATCCGGCCACTACGAATCCCGCTATGGTTACTATTAGAAGGATGCCTAGTCGTCTGAATATTTTTGGATTTCTCATTAGTGTTCGTTCATCGAAGGATAATAGTCTTGCTCTTGTTTCTAGGTATTCCTCTTTTTCTTTCGGGATCTGGAATGCATCCTTGTAATAGCGGAATATGAAGAATAGAGCGACTGCCGTACATAATATTGCGAAGGGTAATCCCAGTACTAGGAATGTGGGATAAGAGAGCCAACGCGAGGGATCCAAGTTATAATAGCCTGAAACTAAAATTTTGGTTGTGTCTGCTAATCGGTTAACTTTT
>DXJA01000056.1 GCA_019056875.1 Candidatus Jordarchaeum madagascarense | reverse complement strand
TTCAGAGCTCCTGAAACGCTACAAACAACCATAAAACCTTCCTCTAAAACCACTACAGAACTAAGAATAGAACCAAGTCTTTTAAAAACGATTTCTGAATCAGACTTGACCACTGAAAAAGCTATGGGAAACCAATTACCCGAGATACGTAGCATAACAGTAGATCAGCCCGAGAAGATTTTAACCCAAAAGAGATCAGTTTACCCTGATTTAAATAGCTTCACCGCACAAACTGAACCCACCCCAGTCATCCAAAAACCTGAAATAAGAAAGAAGGAGAAAACAGTAGAACCCTCGAAAAAAATTGTGGGAAAATGTAAAATATGCGGAGGCGGGCTTTCACAAGAGGGCAACAAGATTATCTGTAACGAATGCGAATCCACCTACAAACTTCCAAGAAATGCCTCTTTAACCGATCAGAAGTGCAGTAAATGCGGGCTACCAAAGTTTAGAGCAGATTATGTTTTTCCCATACAGGCATGTGTTGATAGAAGCTGCGAAAACGCCGACGAGATTATACAAAGAAAATTCTATGAAATGAAGCTAAAATGTCCAAACTGCGGCGGTTCTCTAGTATTCCTTAGGAGAAGAGGACTTATCGCGGGCTGTGAGAATTACTACAAAGGATGCAAAACAGCCTTCAAGCTTCCCACAATAGGCGTGCTACTAGACCAGAAATGTCCAAAATGCAGTCTACCCTTAGTAAAACTGAAAACAAAAACTCGGTGTCTTAACACAAAATGTGAAAGTAAATAACAAAAGGAAAAAACTAATACCAGAATCAGTCATATTACCAAAAAATAATATGTCGAAGGACCCGGATACGAATATTTTATAAGAATTTATTTCTATTTTTTTTAGAATATAATAACGTTATACTTTATTTTTACATGAACTAGTTAATATTTCTAACATTCATAATGGCATACCACTTGTATATATGATTGTGAATACTCTCTACACGGTTAAAATTATCAACTTCGACATTCACCGTGAACCCATAGAATAGGGTTGAAAACATTTAAATTCAATTCCTCATCCCCTTCGCTTAACAAAATCAAAGAAGGAGATATAAATGTCTGAAAGAACAACTGGCACCATAATAGGCGGTGTAATTGCACTACTAGGCTCATTCATGGGCTTTTGGGCAGGACTTGGCATGCTAGCATTCAACTGGTCAACAATTTTTAATCCTCCAATGGTCTGGGCAATCTTAGTCTTCATCGGTTCCCTTATCGCTTTGATCTTTGCAATCATGTTGATTGTCGGAAAATGGATTCAAATGAGCGCAATTCTACTTATAATCGCTGGTATAATTTCACTCCTCGGAGTCTTTGGAGGCTGGTGGGGAGTAATTGCAGGTATCCTTGAAATAATTGGTGCAGCTATCGCCTTGTTACTGAAAAGTTAAGTAAAATACAAGTCTTATTAAGACTCTTCTATTTTTTCTATTTTTTATTTTCCATAATTCTTAGACAACGTTAGGTTCTAGTCACTGAAATCTGCCCTTTTAATGAGAATAAGTTGGATTTCCGTGTTTTCAATCTCCTCAAACAACTTTAAAAATAGTTTCTATAACGTTTTTCACGTGGTTAACATGGCTAGAAGAGTGGTCAGAGCCGTCTCTTCCCTTCTTGATCTTTATGAAATTGATTCATCTTACACTCGGTTCGATCAGAAATATGAAATGTTTGCAAGATCCTCTTGGGATCAAAGCCTTCCCCTTAATAAATCGGTAGATAATATTCTGGAAACAATAGACAATAAGATTAGGGAAGGTGCTTCTGGATTCACCATAAAGGATTACGCTCTTATGCAGGGTGCGTGGGCCATTACTACAGCGTCAGAGTTTGAAACGGGCAATATGGGGCTTCTCTCTTGGAAACCTTTAAGCTTTAAGAGGAACCCTTCCAGTGTTCAACTCTTCCAAATGTGGAAATCCAAAAATAATGATTCAAATCTTCAGAAACTGCATGGAACACCCGATGAAATGTCATTTATTCTAAAGAGGGCCGCAAAAACCTACGGTGCGAACTTGGTTGGTATATGTGAACTCGACCATAAATGGGTTTATTCTCATCATTGGGTGAGGCCAGATAATGTCCATAAAAAAATTGTGTTTAGGAATGTGGCCGAACCAGATGAAACAGATGAGGAGTTTATTATCCCCTCAGATGTTAAACACGCGGTTGTTATGGCAATAGAAATGGACATAGAATTGTTACATAATTCTCCCACGCCGCTGTGTGAGGCTACTACCGGTTTAGGATATTCTAAAATGGTGTTTTTATCGGCCAGTCTTGCAGAATTCATTCGAGGTTTAGGTTATACCGCAATACCCTGCGCTAATGACACTGCTTTGAGTATCCCTTTAGCCGTATCATCAGGCTTAGGGCAACTGGGAAGAAGTGGCCTACTCATAACTCCCGAATTCGGCCCAGCGGTGAGAATATGCAAAGTACTCACCAACATGCCACTACAAAAAGACAAGCCTGTAGAATTCGGGGTAACCCAGTTTTGCCAAAACTGCAGAAGATGCGCGGAGAGTTGTCCAACCGAAGCCATATCTTTCGGAGAAAGAACTAAAGAAGCAACCACTATATCTAATAATGCAGGAGTACTAAAATGGCCTATTAATCCTGAAAAATGTCTCGCATCTTGGAGAAAAAACGGCTTCTCATGTTCCAACTGCATCGCAGTCTGTCCCTTCAATAAGATTAACGGATACAAAAGTTTAGCTACCGAAGATGGAGATCCCGAACAATGGTGGACCTAGTTTTACAAACAAATTCTGGGAAACTCGTCCAACTTCTCGTTTACTGGGATACTTATTCTCAAAAACTTTATAATTCTTTTAAATCTCAATTCTCTAGAATAAAAGAGTAAATATGGGTGATGCCCTTTGACCGTGATCGTTCGAAATTATATAAGCAAGGACAATGAACAAACGATGAAACTTATGGAAAAGTTGAGTAAATACATCGGCGTGGGCTTCGATCCTAAAAAATGGAAAGATTCTGATAAATTACGATTATTCAGCCCGGGACTCCGAAGACAAACGCTTGTCGCCGAAGAAGAGGATAACATAATAGGCATGGGAATGATTGAGGCAAGATTAGAACCCTCAGGAGAAATGGTCGGTTATCTAAACAATTGGATAGTAGACCCCGAGTCTCAGGGAAAGGGAGTGGGAAGAATACTTGCAGAAAAAGCGCTTGAAATTTTACGAAAAATAGGCGTGGACAAAATCAGAATAAACGTCGGCATGAGGGATAAAGACCGCATAGCAAGACTGGTTTGCCCAATGGGGTTTGATCCAGTTTTTATAACCTTCGAAGTGGAAGTAAAAAAAGAAAAATAACCTTTAAAAATTCGACTTTTCGAGAATTTGCGACCCCGCATAAGCATTGTGAAGGCTTAAACAGATTTGTTTGCACCATTCCTTTGCTCGTACCTCTATTACCGAATACACTTGATTTCTAAGAATGGGCTGGAAAAAAGAGTAAAACCGGTTCTTAAAATAATCTTGTTTAATGATTGTTATAATGCAGATAATAAGAATTTATATTTTCCCAATTAATCTTTTTTATTAATAATATAGGAGAATGAAACTAAATGTCGGTTAAACCAGGCATGAGCGCAAAAGAGGTTGCCACTCTACACTACAAACTAATGATGGAAAACAAATATGAACAATGGTTAAAAACCATAAGAAAAAATCTTCGCGACCAAGAGGATAAATATGGCTCCAGTCCCTACTTCTGGTGGGACACCGGTCGAAAGAGAGTCGATAAACAAAAAATGTCTTACAAGTTTAAGAATGAAGACACCCGATTCCGAACAGATAAGCGCGTAAAGTTCTTCTTTCACCGGTTAGACAAGGACGGGAAACCAAGCGGTTCAGGACAAGTACCGATCACTCTTGTCAAAGACGAACAAGACAATGACGAATGGAGAGTTGACGTATCAAGCTGGTAACTTATTTCCTTTTTTTAATTAACATTCTACATTTTTTTAAAGGAATGAAAAATAAACGATTTAGTGGCACCGTTTTCTCTCCTTTCTGAAAAGACTCCAAGAATAAAGCGAAATTTTCCATTACTTTTGGTTGGTCTTAATTTCATGTGTTTGATTAATTTTTTATGTAGCTAATTTGAAAATGATACAAAAAGAAATGTTTAAAAAACCGCAATAATTTGTAATTTTATCCCTCTCTTCAATAAAAAGTACTACTAATTTAGAATAGAAATAAAAAGTTTCCCATGTGTGTGTAATTTCCAGAAAAAGGAGGCTATTTTCAGTGAAATCAGGTATTAAGGAGTTGCTCTCTAATCTTCGAAGGCTAGAGTTGTCAGATCCGAATTTTGGTCACGCTGCGGTTTTTCTTCTTCTTTTTGAGAGAGATGGAGAGTATTATGTTCTTTTTACTAAGAGGACCGAAAACGTGCAACATCATAAGGGTCAAATATCTTTTCCGGGTGGGGCGTTTGATGAGGGAGATGGGACTTTGTTGAATACCGCGTTTCGGGAAACTTTTGAGGAAATAGGGGTGAAGAAGGAGAACATTGAGGTTTTGGGAAAACTTGACGATATTGCTACGTTTACAAGTAGGTATATTGTTACTCCTTTTGTGGGTTTTATGAAGCATCCGCCAAGTGGTCCCTATGAAATCAATAAGTTTGAGCTTGAGGAAGTAATCGAAGTTCCCTTATCCGCTTTACTTGATGAGAGAAATTTTCATGAGGAGTTACACGAATACTTTGGTCAGGAGGTTACAGTCTATTTCTACAATTATAATGGGCGTGTCATATGGGGCGCAACAGCCATGATATTGAAGCAGTTTCTGGATTTACTTAAAAATAAGGGTGAATAAATACTCTGTACCTGTTTAGGAATCTTTTCACAGGTTTCTTGTGAAGTGAATTTTTAGGTTGTGATTCTTCTGTCTTTGGGAACAAAATTTATGATCGTTCCCTCCTTTAGCTTGCCGCATCCAAGAAAGTAGTTTTTCCATTTTAAAATCACATAACCATGGGCTTCTGATTCGAATTTGATGTTTTCTCCTTTCATCCATTTAATTGTATTATTATGATCGATTTCTACAATGTTGCTTTTTGCTTTTTTACCTATCAACTGGGTGCCTTCGATTGATAATCTTAGTCCATCCTTTTCAAACCTACCAAAGTAAACCCCGTAGTGGGTGATATCCATAGGTTGATTTTCTAATTCTGTGCACTCTTTATACGCGTAGACTTTTCTTTTGCCCATTTCTTTAATTTTAAAATCAATTTTAGCTCCGAACCGTTCTTCTATATTTTTGGACACTTTTTGGGTGATGTCCGTTTTAGGCAATTCTAATCCTCCTTAACTATTTTAGCTACGAAAAAGCCTTCTGTGTCGTTGTCCTGGGGATGGATTCTAAGGCATTTTTTAACCTGTTTATCGAATTTTTTTCCCTCAAACTTGGTGAATGTCTTTCTTTTTCTCAAAGGTAGGTTTATCTCTTCAACCCTAGCGTTTGTTTCGGATATCAGATAATCAATTACTTCCTCGTTTTCGGTTGGCTCCAGAGTGCAGGTGGAGTAAACCATAATACCCCCCGGTTTTAGTGCCTTGTATCCTGCTAGAACCATTTCTTTCTGGAGACGTGATAGGGATTCAACTCTACTCCTGCTCCAACTTTTTAAGTATTTGAAATTTTTTCTTATCATTCCCACATTAGAACAGGGAGCATCGAGAAGAACCCGGTCAAACCTTTTCTCGAACCTTTTAAAAAACCTTCCATCCTTCCCTGTAACCCACGCGTTTAGAACCCCAAACCTTTGAATGTTCAGAATGAGAATATTCAATCTGTTTTTCTTAATATCATTCGCAATTAGACAGCCCCTATTCTTCATATACATGCCAATATGAGTTGTTTTACTTCCGGGAGCTGCGGCCATATCAAGCACAAAATGCCCAGGCTCCACATCAAGCACAACCGGGGGAATCATAGAGGAAGCTTCCTGAACAAATACAAGTCCCAGCTGGTACTCAACGGTGTTACTTATATTAACCTCGCCACCAGCCCCACCGGGATAAATATAGTACCCCTCAGGGCACCAAGGCACTGGCTCAAAATCGAAATACTCACCAAGATTCTCTAGCACATCCTTAATACCTACTTTTAGAACATTTACCCTGATACTCTGCCTCAAAGGCATCAACATGTACTCCAAAAATTTCACTGAACTGTCTATTCCTATGTATCTTTCAAAAAATTCAGGGTTTAATTTCCTAAATTCATTTAAATTATCTTTAGAATAATTCCGAGGAAAATCTAACGCTTTTTGTTGCGCAGTTGAAAAGAGTTCGGGCGACATTTGGATGACCATACCCAATTAACATTATTTAAAGTTTATTAGGACAAACGCATAATTATCAAATCTAATATTGGATATTCAGCCATAATTCTGTGGAGCGGATAATAGAGGAAGAGATGCGGAACATGGAAACGAATTTTAAAGCCTTAGATATCGGATATAACGGCTTTAAAATAATAGGAAACTATCCTAAGGTTTCTTTCAATTTTTGGTGGTTTTTGAGGTTTTGATGTTGGGTTATCAGAAAGAGATTTAGGCTAAGAAAACTATTTCTAATTTAGGAAGGATAATTATACGAGGTTCAAGTGAAAAGTTATGTCGGATCAAGTAGTTGAACTTGGTGAAGAGGAAAAAGAGACTCTGGCTCTTATAGCTCAGTTTTCAATGGGTGAGCGCCAGAAAATCATAAGCGGAAGGCTTCGAAAGGTTTACAGACTCTGGGTCAGCGGCAAGGCCAAAATGACTCCCGATGAAGCAATCGATAGCCTTGTGGAAAAAGGGATAATTAGCCGAACCGAAACAAACTGGATATCTTTAACCGAGGCGGGAAAAAAGATAATCAGAAAACTTGGAATAGTTTAAACTTGACACCATTTTCCTTTTCTCATTTCTTTACTCTTCCTATACTGATATACGAACATTTTTTCTAACATTTTTCCATTTCTTCTTTTAGAAGTCTAAACATTTCATCTTTAAGTTCTTTTAATTTTGCCTCCGTTTTCGCTTCTACAGTAACCCTGATTAATGGTTGAGTGTTTGAGGGCCTAACTAACGCCCAGCCTTCCTGCTGGTCTACTCTCACTCCATCCATCAAGTTGAGTTTATATCCCCTATTTTCTAGTTTTTCTTTGATTCTTTCGATGACTTGGAATTTTTTCTCATCAGAGCACTTGGTGGTTTCTTCTATCATCGGGTATTGTGGAATTTGGTCTACAAGTTCTGATAATGTTTTGTTTTGCTTGGAAATGATTTCTGCCAAAAGTAGACTGGATTGAATTCCATCATCAAAGGGATAGAATAAGTTTGAATAAAAGTGTCCCGAGGGTTCGATGCCGAATACTGCGTTATGTTCCTTGATTGCTTCTGCCATAAAAACGTCCCCCACCTTCTCATAAACTACTTCTCCTCCCAAGGTCTCAACTTGTTCTTGTACAATCAGAGAACTCGAAACATTAGCTACAACTTTCCCCATCTTTTTGGAAAGAGCGTCCTTTACAAAAAGCACACCCGCAACCTCGGGTCTTATTATTCTCCCCTTATTATCTACAAAAACCGCCCTATCCGCATCCCCGTCGTAAGCTACTCCCAAGTCTGCGCCACTATCCTCAGTGATTTTTTGTAAATCATCGATGTTCCCTTCACGGGGATAGGGATCCCTGCCCGGGAAAGTCCCATCAATCTGGGAATTTATTGTAAAAATCTTACAGCCAACTTTTCTGAAGAGTTGAGGCGCCACTATGGAGGCTGTACCATTTCCGGGGTCAAGAACAACGCTTAATTCCCTGTCTAAGGATATTTTATCTAGCAAATATTTTGTGTAGTCCGAAATAACGACTTCTGTGTTGATGCTTGTAAATTCTCCTAGTTTGTTCCAAGGATTTTTAAGGAAATCGCCTTCAAAATAAATATTCTTTACTCTTTCATTCTCTTTAGAGAAGCCTGTACCATCGTTGTGTCTAAACCTTAAACCTGTAAATTCTGGCGGATTATGGGAAGCGGTGACCATCAATCCTGCCTTAGGTTCATGTTTCCAACAATAGAAGTTTAGCAAAGGGATGGGTAGTAAACCGAGCGAAGCAACGTTACAACCTGTGGAACAAATTCCAGAAGCAACAGCACTTTCCACTATTTTTGAGCTTGTTCTTATGTCTCTTCCCGAGTACACAAGGCCTTGTCCTTCTAGATATGTTCCAAAAGCAAGCCCTATTCGAACCACGCTCTCCACATCAATTTCCTTATTAAAAACCGCTCTTATATCGTAAGCACGGAAAATATTTTCAGCCATTTCATTCCCTCAATAATAGTGCACTTTTTTTCTCTTTTCAACGACACTTATGAAGTTAACAGATTCTAGTTATATTTAACTCTTATTTTAGACATCTAAGATGAGGTATTCATATATCTTAATTTCCTAGATTCCTATTTTTAACAGAATTTGGTTAGTTTATTATTTCGAAAATTTCTAAAAAAATTCAAATCCAAATTCAGACAATGCAGTAAAACATATAACTTGAATGAGCTACTGGCAAAATGAATATAAAATTAACCCGACGCATGAAAGCTACAATATGACAATTAAAGTATACCATACTCCTGATAAGAATCATGGTGACAAGGAAAATTCGATAAAAAACGAGTAGCTACTTAGTGGGATATATCATGAACTCCTTGATGGAAGATTTAGAGGCGTTATTAGTAGAAATTGAAAAAGACGATTATATAAAGTATGCTGGTATTATAGGCTTGAACGGAAATATAATAGTTTCACACTTTCCAAGCGAGCTACTTGATATGGTACAGTCCTTAATCCTCTATTTGGGTGTAATAAACATCTTTAGCTTGACTGCCCAAATTCGGGACTTAAACTTTGGAATCGCTCGTTTTCAGGACTACTTCCTAGTTCTTATTAACCAGGGAGAGATAGACTATTTGCAAAAAGTTTTGAATACCTCTGTCAAGAAGTTCAAAAAATGCTTAGAGAAGGAAATAGCAAAAGGAAGAAAACCCTCTGTTAGGGTTTACTCTGGACCACTGAAAACACCTCTGAAGAATCAAAGAATACCCGAGTTTGAGCCTCTCCCAGAAATGTCTCAACAAATAGAAATTACTGTTTTTTCAATACCTGTAAGAAAAATATTCACTCTAGAATTTCTTAATAATAAAATGTCCGAAGACTTGACACATAAATATGGGGGCTGGGTTGTGGACTTATTTTTAATGATCGATGGAGAAAAGAACATTGGTCAACTAACAAAAGCTCTAAAAAGAGACATAAGCGAGGTAATAATGGTTATCGAAGAATTAATAAAAAATAGGGCCGTAGCAATTAAACGCTTAAAACTCAATAGCTTATAGTGAAACAGCTAAGAGATTTTTAGTAATTCTCCGAAATTGCTTTTCAAAAGAAATTTTTAATCAATCTGAATTAATATTATTCGGATATTAGTGGGTAAAAAATATTAGTTTTTTTTAACTAGGAAGTTTTTTATTCCCATAAATCCATTTATTTTCTAAAGGAAGAGTCAGGTGTAAATAATTGTCTGAAGATACTTCAAAATTTATCTTTCAATTCAAAAATATCTCTTCGAAGCTAGACGATTCCCTCAACGTTATGCAACAGAATTACGATCTTCTGTCGGGGCTAATGGATAACGTGGGGAACAGCATTAACCAAATAAACCAAACCCTTGAAACCTTAACTAGAGCAATAAGAGAGGAAGAAGAAATCTTCGCCGCCCAAGTAGATACCCTTCTCAACACTTTCACCTTTGAGGTAGCTAATTTAAGAGATATTCTAAAACTGGAAACATTTAAACAGTCAAAAGAAGCCGTGGAAGAACTTCTAAAACTTGTATATAGTGAATTAGATCCTCAGAAACTACGACCAATGATGAGGGAACTCGTTCAGGCTTCACTCAAAATTCTGACAGCGGCCACGGGTTCTCAGCAAGCAAAAATGGAGCTACCACCAGAAGAGGGAGGTTATTAAAAATGTCTTCAGAAGCAATAATACCCCTAGTCACCCAGGCTCTTAACGATATCTACTCCAAAATCGATAACGTAACCACCCTGATTGAAAACTACACAACTAAAATTCAAAAATTTACCGAATTCTTCACCGAAAACATCACAAACATGATCCAAACCGCAGTGGAACTAACCAACACAGTTCGTTCAGAAAGAACAAAGACCATACAACACCTAAACGAATCAACCACAATTGTGCTCAACGAGGTACGTAAAATTCAGGGAATAAATATCGCTCAAATGCGGGAAGAAACCGTTAAAGCCCACAAAACAACACTGGGGAGTGTGCAAGACGCCATTTGGAGTCTTCAAATGTTAATCGTGCTAAATAGATTTTTAGACGCAGTGCAATATCTACAAACAGAAATAGACACTCAAACACAATCACAGCCGCAACCACAAAGGTACGAGAAAGGAAAACAAGAAGCCAAATGGTAGCTTCAAAAAGCCGTGTAGTACTCAAAACTTTTAAGTGGTTCTGAGAACTAAATATTAGTTAAGTGAGAGGTGTAAAATTTGAGCCAAAAGGAAAAGGAAAAAGCTCAAAACCCAACATCGGGAAGTTCAGCATCCGACTTGAAGGCTAAAACAGCCTCCGCCGCTGCTGCAATACCTAAAAGTGGTACTTCCAGAGAAGAAGAAATCTCCATGCTCCGCATGATGGTTAATATACTGGAGGATAGCGTTAACACTATGCTTAGAATAGAGAAAAGCCTAAACGAAAGACTGGTTTCAATTGAGAGAAGGTTGGCAGAAACAGAGAAAAGGCTCTCTGATCGTATTGGACGCATTGGAATTTCCGGCTCGGAAAAACTGGAAGAAACCCTTGGCAAGGCAGTAAATGATATGCAGAAAGGAATGGAGCTAATGGTTCTCCAAAATATGGTTGAAAAGGTGGAGGAACTCACAGCCCGGGTGAGAGGCGAATCATTACCAGAGAAAAGGAAGCCAGCAGAAGAAAAGAAAGAAGAAAAATATATCCCCCAATCTCAAAGAAAAGAAAAAGAGTGGGAAAGAGAAGAACGAGAGTTCAGGGATCGCTCGAAAGATAGAGCAGAGTTTAAAGAGCCTACGAAAGAGGAAGGTGATGAGCGACTGGTTCGGCCTTCAGATCTCTTTGGCAGAGGATACTGAGCAGACCATTGTACTAACGTAAATTTACAGTTATCATTATTCTCAGCCTAAACCCTTAGAAAAGTCCTGATAAAGAAACTTTATAATTCTATAATTCCCTCTTATTATATCTATTAAGTAAATAGGGAATAGATTGAGAGAACTTTTAAGTACGATAGGACCTGTTGAGCCTGCCTATAATTTTTGTTTTTTAATTGATGCAAAATTTAAAAAAAAACTTTTAAATAATCAATAGGGAGAATGAGTTCAACGTAATATTTTTTTAAACAACTATCTAAAATAATTTAATACTTCTTTCTCTCCTGTTTTTCAAATAATATTTATTAAAATCCCGTGAAGATTATTTAATATTTCAAGTGAATGTATTAGTATACTCTCAATTATAAGACGCATAGTCCTATCAGGGTAATTGAGTATTTCTTTTAGAAGTTTTTCAACTTCCTTTCTTATCATGCTCTCTCCTCTCAATACGGATTGAACTCTGTCAACGTTTTTGGTTAAAAAGGTTTGGATGGTTTTACTCATAAATTCTTTAAGGGGAATTAGTACTTTAAGTATCTGCTTGGCCGTATCAGAAGGAAGTGTTTGCTTGCTCAGAGAATGTGCTATGTATGAGAGATAATTTGCTATGTTTTCTAGACTTAGCACATATGCGGACATATTAAGAAGCTCTTTCACGTTTCTAGTGGGGCCGCTGTGAGCTTGTCTGCGATATCTCTGACAGTACCTGTGTACGTTATCGTGGGCTAGCTCTACAGCCTCTGCTTTGGCTAGGTCAAAGGACTCTATAGACTCTACTATATCCCCCATCAGATGAAGTATTGAGTTGCTAATTGTCTCAATAATAGACTTGTGACTCATATCCATTATATCTTGGAGCGAGATGTTCTTTGGCGTTTTAACAGTTACCTCATATCCTGGAAGTGATAGAATCAATTCCTGGATCTTTTCAAACTGTTCAGCTGTTGCTGGTGTTTCCATCTCCAAATTAATCATTCTGGCTCCACTGGCATAGAGGGATTCTATTAGATAGAGCACCTCGTTTATGTCATCGATTTTTTTAATCTTAATAGTATACTCTTCCCTGCTCAAAGTGGAACCCACCAGCCTTTTTTCTATTCTCTAGGTCTCTGTGAATACAAATAACTGGCTTTTAAAATTCTGTTTGCATATGTTTTTTATGTTATGATATGTCGAACCACTTAAAAAGTTTGATTTTTACGGCAAAGAACCTTTAAGGTTTTTAGGGTAATTTTTAGTGTAATTCGTGCTTATGGTTTACTAATTAGAGACAATTGTGCCTAAATTTACCAAAAAACATAATTACTTTTACCTATTTGCTTCGTATGGAGAACGGGAAAATGTCCGACGACGAGCTCGAAGCCATTAAACGTAAAAAAATGATGGAATTAATGCAAAAGATGGCGCAAAAGCAACAGGAAGATAAACCAGAAAACACTCAGGAACAGCTAGCAGAAAAGAAAGAAATGGTTCTAAGATATGTAATGCTTCCTGACGCCCTAAACTATCTAGATGAACTGAGAAAAACCAAGCCAAAAATTGTGGAACAAATAGAGGACGCCATAATTGTTCTTGTAGCGTACAAGAAGATACAGAGAAAACTAGACAAAATCGACATAATGAGAATCGAGCGAAAACTTGAGGGAGTTGAACCCCGCATAATGTTTAAGAGAAGAGGGGAAGACCAACTCGTCGACATAGAAGAGCATTTAAAAAGTCTAAACAAAGACTGATTAATCTTTCATTACACCTACTTTCCTCAACAAATTTTTAACGGTTTCCGTTATTTCATAATTCTTCAAGTCTTTGAACTTCACGTACCTCGCCTCAAGGGCATCGGAACACGCCTCGAGTTCTCCGTCCACTGGGTCAGCGCGAAAATCCACAATAACGAAATGGTACTGAATACGTCCCTCCTCATCATAAACTATTCTATCCAGAATCTCTAAAGGTTCTTTAACATCAACCACAATACCTGTTTCTTCAAGCGACTCTCGGGCACAGGCTTCTCTAAGCAACTCCCCCTCCTCAACCAATCCTCCCGGAATAGACCATAATCCATAATCCGGATTGCTTCCTCTCCTAACAAGCACAACCTCTCCTTTAGAAACGATAACACTGCCGACTCCCAACAAGGGCCTCTCAGGATATTCTTTTGGCATTAGCACCACCTCAGTGATGATAACAAATTACACAGATGGGTTTTTGAAACTCACTTTTATTTCTTTTTACAAATAAATCGAATATTTTCCCAAGGAATTAAAACAATAATACGGTTTTTATTCTTCTCCCATTAATTCTTTTTGCAACCTATCCAAAAACTGCTCCATAAACTTGTGGCGCTCAAAAGATATGTTATATGCACTGGTGGTGTACATTTTATCCTTCAAATTAAGGAGCTTATCATTAAAATGCTGAATTGTTTCCTTTAAACTTCGCCCATTTTTCCCTCCAAACATGAAGGCTCTGGCAATTCCAATAGCCCCCAGCGCATCTAGTCTATCCGCATCATTGAGAATCTTTTCCTCTATTTCCTGAGCTTCTATTCCCTCTGTAAACCTATGTGTTCTAATTACTTTGCACACCTTATCGATTTTTGTTTCCGGAAAATTTATCTTTTTCAGAATATTTCTCGCGATTTCCGCTCCCTTTATTGAGTGAGAAACACCTGTAGTTGCTTCAAGTGGGCGCGCTATATCGTGTAAAAGAGAAGCGGCTTTAAGAACATCAACATCAGCTCCTTCAAGCTCTGCAAGCTTAATACACAAATTATAAACCCTAAGAGTGTGCTCATAATCATGGCCACTTTCCCCCGATAAACTCTTTTTTATATAATCTCTAATACCTTTTTCCCAGTTCATACGAATCCACTCTAATCCTTCAATGAAAAATTCATTCTTAAAGAGATAATATTTAGTTTTTGATAATTTTCTCTAAAATACCTATATGAAGCGATTTATTAAAGGTACGAATCTGTTCCTTAAATCGTTTCTACCCTAAAGCAGGGCTCATAAGGAACCATGCCCCAAGAATTATTAATGCTGCACCACATACCGCTATTATTATTTCGTATTTTCGTTGATTCAGAAAAACTCTACCCTTAGCAACCATAAAGGAAACCGCTGTATACCAAACTAGGTCACTGGAAAAATGGCCAACTGCTAAGAAGACCCAACTTAACGTCACAGATCCTATAATCAAGTATCCCAAATCGAATCCACTTTGGTAAAACACACTAGCATAGCTTCCAAGCATCAAGTAAAAATAATTACTGGTGATCCCTGCGAGGGTGGGGGCATACTGAAAAATTGCTGCACCAATAGTGATCCACCAGATCCAGTAGAAGGGATTTGATGCCGTGGCTGTTATACCCATTACCACAGAACTATTTAGTAACCTTTGTTTCCAACTTGTTACTTCAAAATCATTACCTAGATTTTTCGGGCTTAAGGTATCCCCCGCCATTTTTTCTCTAATAGTGTTCATTGGGTAGTTAATCTTTTTCTTCCATACTGAGTACACAGTGTATCCGCCAAGGAGAATTAAGCCGAGGCCTCCGATGATTGCTATTGATATTTTTAGCCAATCTTGATCCAAAACTGTTCCTAACCCTAGACACAGTAAAAGAATCAGGGGAGCTTCCAAGATTAAATGGCCGAAGACTGTTGATCCTCCTTTTCTGAAGCCTCCCTCTAGGGATTTATTTATTGTAACAACGAGTAATGGCCCCGGTGTGAGGGCTCCCGAGAGGCCTATGATAAAACTCATGCTAAACAGCAACAAAAGTTCCAGAAGCAATTATACGCCCTACTTTTTGGGAAACGTGAAATATGGTTGAAATATAAGTCTTTCTAAAAAGTAGTTTTAAAAAATATGTGAGTGGCTAAACATATCACTCTTGGCAATGGTCTATTTGGTTTACTATTTTTTCTAGCAATGACGTTCTAGGTTTTTATTCTAATGACGCCCCACAGTTTGGACAAAACATACTGTCTTTTGGTATTTGTTTTCCGCAGTATGGACAGTAAATGGTCTTGGGAGGCAGCACTGTCGCCTTTGTGGGTTTAACTGGTTTATATTTTTGCGTTTTAATTTCGCTTCTTTTTTCTGGAGTAGTTGGTTCCTTTACTTCCACTTTGATCGTTGTTTTTACCTTGGGGGGTGAGGGTGGAGCCTTTTCCTCTTCTGCAGCTAATCCCCAAACAATACTTGCTATGCCAATAATAAATATAACAATTGCAATAGCTATTATCGCCAAGTTTTGATATGCAAATGCTAATAATATTGTGAACATGCCGAGTGCGAAGAATACGACACCGAATACTATTAGTAGTGGTTTCGCCATCATTGACACCTATAATTTATGATATTATTATCTGAATTTAAGATTCTTTCGTTTTGAGCAAGCCGTACAGTAAAGAAATCTATTGGTGTGTAAACTTTTTGGAACTGATTATGTAAGAAACATTAAATAATTCTTTGGATATATCTTAAGTTAAAGTACATTTCGATAAGTGAGGGTTAACTATGGCGCGTAGAGAAGCAGCACCGAGTACCGCTGAAGCCCTAAAAAAGGCTGTCGTTTCTGTGTTCGGGTACACTTCAAATAATACTGGTTCTTTCGGTTCTTTTGTTGGGCCGGAATCGGTTTCCCCGGCTAGGGCTAAGATGTTAGCTTCAAATATTGGAGAATTGATACATAAACTAAATCATCTAATCGGAGAAGAGAGTGGGGTTGAACTTCGAGCAGTTGAGTTTGAACTTTCACGAATGGTTAGGGGTGGTACTCTACCCGAAGTGTTACTACTAACTGTGGGGTCATATGAAGAAAATTCAAACTTCTTGGTTCTTTTGGAACAGGAAAAAGGCCTAGTAGATGTGTTTCGATCAATAGATCTGGCTGACGAATTAAACAGAAAGCTAACCGATATTGAGAAAGCATGCTCTGTATCCGGTTTAAAAATGAAATCAGATGGCGCTAGCGTTTTGGAAAAATTTGTGGATCGATTCACAAAACGTGTTCAAGGTGAAGTGATTCAGAAGAAGTATCGTGAAAAGTATGGTAGGGACTTTATTAGGCATCTTGGAATTGATATCGATACTGTGGTTACCGGCGACTTCGAAATCGATTACTCTTTAAGGCCCTCTGGATTTAAAGCTACTGTGGATAACGTGAATATACAAGACATTTCTGCCCCAGAGGAGGTTTTACTGGAACATCTTCAGAGTATGATATTTACAAAGACTGCCATAAAAACTTTGGCAAGCGATATGGGAGCCCTGGGAAGGGAGATTCTTTCACTCATTAACGATTTCACCATTGAGGTTGTAGAAAAAAATGTTGTTGAGGCCTTGTATGAAGCTTTTAGAGGAGGACTGGAAAACGTATCCGCCCAGCAACCTCAATGGCTCCTAGAATCAGAAAAAGAATTTCTCGAGAAGAGTAAAGCAATTCTTGATAAGTTTGAAGAAAAAGGGAACACGTTTATACAGAGCGGAATCAAATCAAAATTGGCTGGTCACCTAAAAAGCTTTGAAAAGTTAATGGCTCAAGATGAAGGTGATTTAAATAATCTCATAAATTCTTTGAGAAATGCCTTCCAGGAATATCTTATAACAGAGTATAGAGAAGACGATAGAGAATTCTGGGCATGGGAGTTCAGGGGTGATCTCGCATACTTCATGGTGCATTCCAGAAGAGCACTCGGTGTTTTTAACCATGCAATATCCGCTTTCCTAGCAACAAAATGTGAAAAAGAGTTGGCAGAGCGAATTTTAGAAAGCTTTTTTGAAAGTTTGAAGAAGGATGAACAAACGGACCTTATACGAAAATACATAGACGAGTTCAAAATATTGCTTGAGAACGAGATAGAGGGAAAGTTTGCACTAGTAGGCCCAGTAAACTGGACCGTGGAAAGTCTCAGAAACGCTGTTAAAAGTGATATTATTGATACTACAGTTAAATTCAGTGAAAGAGATATTGTAACCCAGCCAACAAAACTCTTAGAAATTGCAACAAAAAACGCCATGGAAAGCGTGGGACCTGATGAACAGGAATTTTTGAGGAAGACTAAAGAGTATATAATTAACAGAATGACCGAAATAGTTCCCGGCCTAGCGGATTACATATTGAGCTACGACGTACTTCCCAAATTTATAAAAAAGAAGCAAGATAAACTTACAAGTGAAGATTTTTCTGATGCCTTTTCAAGCTATATTGAGCCAGAGTTTGAAGAGTATCCTCAGTGGAAAGAGGTGGCCCAAGAGTGGATTTCCAGCTTTAAAGAAGAAATAGAAGATAAAACATTAACACCTTTCAAATTAATAAAGAGCTTTGTAAATTTAATTAGCGATAGGCGAGAAAAGGGAATTGGTGAATATGCTCCCCTTAACAATCTGAGAGGAGTAAATCAGGGCATTCAGTATGAAATCCAGCAGTGGAATTTCAAAATAGAAGAAGTAAGAAAAAAGATGTACAGTATCGAACAACAGTTTAAGATTGTAAAAAGTGAGATAGATGCTAAAACTAGTATTAAAAGAAATATTGAAGAGGAAATAAAAGTAAAAAGTGAAACGCCATTGAGGCTTCGCGAAGAGGTGGAAGCTAAAAAACTATTAATCGATAAAATAGAAGTAGAGATAAAAAGACTCAGGGAGTTGAAAGAGTCAGTTGTGGGAGGAAGAAGCGAAGAAGATTTGAAAATTCAAACTTACAATATTCGTTCTTCCATCGAAAAGCTAAATGCTGAAATTGAAAAGATGACCATGGATGTAAAAGTCTTGCAGAAACAATTAACTCAAATAAGTGAGGAAATTGTTGGTCTTGAATCTGCTTATAATCAACTCTTGAAAGATTTGAGGTCGCTAGAAAATGAAATAAATGAATATAGTGTCGAAGTAACTCGTCTCGAAAGTTTAATGGAAGCCGTAAATAATGTTGTGAACACTTATTCGAAACTTTTGAACTTGAGTAAAGAAACCTCAAGGTTCTTTAAAACCGAAATTAGCTCTTTTATGAGTTCTATGGGCTCCCTAGAGATTGAATCACGACTCCCAACTGTTTTTCTTGAAGGGTTGTTTGACTACGTGGAATATACATATTTGAAAGCTTTCAGTAGCCTTTTATCTCGACCCACAAGATTATACCTTAGGAATAAGGATGATCCGAGCTTAGAGTATCTTGCTATGTACGACTATGCCACCCCTGGCCGAATTAGGTTTTCGATTGGAAATAATTGGCTAAAAACACATGGTAAAATGGAAGAGTGATATTATGTCTGATTGGTTAACTTCACAAAGAATGGTGTTACGGGAAGTAGCTTATGAATTTATTATAAGACAAGCCTTAGCGCTGCGTTTGAAATCCGAACCGGAGCAGAAACATTTAATCTCAATAGTAGGGGAGAGAGCCAACTTCTCGGATTTTGTTAAGGCTGCAGCAGTATCTTATATTTATCACTACCGAGGCGTGCACACGATCGATATAGCTTCAGGAATGGTTGTTGCGCCAGAAGAACAGGGGGCCATAGCCAAAAAGCAGTGGAACGAACTCTATAACGAAGTTGATGCTCTTTTAGCTGATTCCTTTCAAAAAGAGCGGGAGCTACTAAGACAGCAAATAGAAATTCAGTTAGAAGCTGCCGAAATGGGGCTTAAAGATAAATCTAAAGATAAAACTCAGAAACTAGTTCAAGATAAATTGGTCAAAATATCTACAAATTACCCTAGAACACACTTTATTGACTTTTTAGGAAACATAAACTATTTCACCCCCCCTATTAGAGTAGAGAAAATAAAACTGGCATACGGATTTAAACCAAAACCATTAGAGCTTGAAGAAGATATCAAGAGTCCACACGAAGAGGAATGCACCGAAATATCAACATACAAAAAATTAAAAGAAAATCTAGTCGAAATGTTAGACCTCGAAAGCCTCACAACCGATGTCGAGAATCTGGAACGCATCTCCTCAATCATAACAGAAAATCTATTACAAAATATACCCCAAAAAGATTTGGATCTCAAAGCGTACATTGATGTTTGCAAATTAAAACTACAACTTTTGAAGCTGTTTGATGATTATGATACTAAAAAAACAACACTAAGCGATCTATATGAGATGGGCAGAAAAATTATCACAAGCGAAGTGATAAAGAAGGCCTCTGAGCCTATTTTGCTCGAATCATTCCTCATGTATCTATTAGATGAAACTCGGGAAGATATTGAACACCGCATGAAACAACAAGGCTTCGATGACTGGTACACTCTTTGCTCTTCACTCACACTTCCCGTCGATAAACTGACCCAAAAGCTTGAAGAAATCAACATCGGAGTCGAAGACTTCAAATTTGCAATAGAGAGAATCTCAAGACTTCTTCGAATTCGAAACACTTTAGTCAAAAATGTCATACCACGTCTCAAAGGTCAGGGCTACAAGTTACAAGAGGGAAAAATTTCCCTATGGACCTACACAAAACCCTACAGCGAGTTAAGCGCTATGGATGACATCATACTAAGAGAGCTTAAGAAATACATGATGCTTCCACCCCCAGAAGAACTAAAAGAAATTCTTGAAATCGAGCAAAGGGTTAACATTATACTGAGAGACTTAAAAATAACAAGCATTAGAGAATTAATGGCAATGAATCAGATAGAGGAGTTTGTTCGAAGAATTAATGATGATGCCTACTATAAACTAATTTCAGACTCGTTCACACATTTGAGCCGCGTGGTTGAAATCTATGATAGACTAAGAAAAGATATTGAGCGTTTCGGGGTAATCTACAGGATTGTGGTGGAAGAGCCTGAAACTAATCTCAGAGCTTCAAAAGAGGAGCTCTTCTTCGATTTGATTATGCTGCGTCAAAAAGAGTTAAAGGAAATATTCCCCCACCTGACATCTTCGCAAATAAATGGTTTCATATGGGCTCGTACCAGCAGCAAGTCTCTTGAAGAATCAATTGAAGAACTGAAAAGTTCCTCAAGCCCGGTCTTTCTAGGTGTTGTTGATAAACCCCTAAACATAGAAAAGGTTCCTCCAGAAAGTTATGCTACTGCTTTCGACATTACATATCGCTACAACGCCATACAGGAAGAAAAAAGAAAACGTATAGATGTGGCAAAGGAGAAAGAGGAGCAGAAAAAGGAACTTGCGAGGATGGAAAGATTCGAAAAAATCGAACCAATAGGGCTCATCGAGAAAAAGATAAATGTTGCCATGAGAGCAATCAGCGGGGTAGAACTCCCCCAATTGGAATGGAACGAAGTTGATAATCGCAGAACCGCTTCGATGATACTCTTTTACCTGCGTACAGAAACCGGAAAAAAGGGGTGCCCGATCTGCTCTAAGGAAGTGGATGAACCTTACTGTCAGACCCATGGAGCAATCACACCAATCACTCTGGGAAACCTAGAAGCCCTAGCCAAATTTTACTACCTGTCTATAAACACAATACATAGTAGCTTTACACGAAAAGAAGTTGAAAAAATAACCTACGATGAAGCGGTGAAAGTCGTAAAAAACCTGCTGGAGGATCTACAGAGGGAAGGTAAACTATCCTCAAAAATAACTCCCAAAACTCTTATGGAAGGCGATGTAGAAAGATATCTAGCACCCGCAATAGCAGAAGCAATCGGAAAAATTTATAACAATGTCCTAGGCTATTCAAGAAGACTCAAATAAAAATAAACCACCTATTCATTCTCCTATTTTTCCTAATTGATAACAAAATATAAAAATCAAAATATTTACCGTTTGCCAATCTTCTATCCGAGAATAAAGCTTAAAAGTTGGTGTTTCAGTTACTAAAAAACAAATAACTAATAACTCGGCGTCCCAAATGGGTGATTTTATTGAAACTGCTTATTAGTCCAAGAGATGAGGAAGAAGCTCTAGAAGCCATAGCAGGCGGCGCGGACATTATAGACGTAAAAAATCCTTCAGAAGGCTCTTTAGGAGCTAATTTTCCCTGGGTCATCCGGCGAATAAGAGAAATAACTCCTCGGGAACTAGAAGTCAGTGCCGCTATCGGCGACTTTCCTAATAAACCAGGGACTGCTTCTTTAGCGGCTTTAGGGGCGGCTGTGAGCGGTGTAGATTATGTGAAAGTAGGATTACATGGTGTAAAAACTTATCCGAACGCCCTCTACTTTTCAAAGCAAATTGTTCGAAGCGTTAAGACGTATAACCCTAAAATTAAGGTTGTGATTGCAGGATACGCAGATACGCACAGAATAAACTCCTTAGACCCTGTTCTAATTCCTCAAGTGACTTCGGAATCAGGTGCAGATGTTGCAATGGTTGATACGGCAACCAAAGACGGAGTAGGATTGCTAGATTTATGGACCCTTGATAAGATCAAAAATTTTATTCAAGACGCACACAATAGAAATGTTATAGTTGCGCTCGCGGGCTCAATAAAAAAAGAAGACATTCCTCTGCTCTGCAATTTGGGTACGGATGTGGTGGGCATAAGAGGAGCGGCGTGCGAAAAATCAGACAGACTTAAAGGAAAAATCGTGAAGGAGAGGGTTCAAGAACTAGTAAATATCTTAAATGAGATTATCCCGTCCAAAATTCTTTAACCTCAGCGATAATACCCATATTATCGGTGGACAGTTCTGTATTAATTTTTAGTTACCAAAAAATTAGCAAATAAACGCTTTCTTTCCAATTCCCCAAAATGGAAACAAAGGTTTTTTAACCTTGTTCACCCTTAAAATAGTATATAGCTAAAAACCAAGTGAGGCGGTTAGTTGAAAATATTGGTTACTGGCAGCTACCATTCTGGAAAATCCACAACAATTCGAAGCTTAACTAAAGGTAAAAGCATCAGTATAGATAAGAAAAATACAACCGTGGCACTTGATTATGGTATAGCGGATATTGAAGACTTGAGGATTCATCTGTTTGGAACCCCTGGCTTAAGACACTTCAAGATTCTCCGCCAAGTTTTGTCAAAAGGGGCTGACGGTGTTCTCTTTTTGGTTGACAGTCAGGATAAAAACTCAGACGGGGAGGCAAAAGCAATATGGCGGGAGGTTGAGGAATTTTTGCCTGGAGTTCCAATAACGGTTGCGGCAAATAAGCAGGATCTCCCTAATGCTCGCAAAGCGACACAAATAAGAAAAAATCTAGATATCCCCCCGGATGTTCCTATTGTACCGACAGTCGCAAAAACGGGTCAAAATGTTGAGAACGCCCTTCGAGTCCTGCTACTAGTCACTGTCCAGAAAGAGTTAACTCTTCTAAGAATAATGAAGAAACACGATGGAGAAATTAAAGGAATCCAATCCTTAATGAAAGATCTGGACATAGAAATGAGGGCTCTCCGCCAACACCTAAACTGGCTAGAATTAAGAGGCTACGTGGAGGTCGACTGGCGCACCTCAATTTACTGGTTAACACCTGCGATTAAAAAAGTCATAGACCAACCAAAACTCATACTAAAAGAGTTCAGCGTCTAGGAAACCCTAAAAAAATGGGTTAAAGCTGATTATCTCGATTTCTCGGCAATACTAAATTGTTATGTTCCGAACCTCTCCACAGTATATGCTGGTACCTTTGACTTTTCTGTTTTTTAAAATTTGGCTTACTCGCTCCGGGTGTTTGCCATTAACAACAAAGCATTCTAATCCATATTGGCATAGTAA
>DXJA01000498.1 GCA_019056875.1 Candidatus Jordarchaeum madagascarense | reverse complement strand
TTGTCTCTTATGAGAATTCCGCTTTTTGCCGTTATAGAAGTGGAAAGTGCAACCACTAGAGGTATTGCTAAGCCAAGAGCATGGGGACAAGCTATGACCATCACCGTAACCGATCTCTCAATAGCAAATTGAAGCGGCTCCCTGAGAACAAACCATGTGATAAAGGTTATTATTCCCACACTGAGGGCAACATAAAACAGAAGGGCCGCTGCCCGGTTCGCCAAATCTTGGGCTCTGGATCTACTTTCCTGAGCTTGCCTCACAAGTTTAATCACCTGTGCCAAGTAGGTTTCCTCACCAGTCTTCTCTATTCTTACCGTTAAACTACCCTCTCTATTTATGGAGCCTCCTATAACCTCATCTTCCTTTTCTTTATGAACCGGTTTCGACTCCCCCGTTAGGAGCGCCTCATTAACGAAGGACTCTCCATCAATCACCACTCCATCAGAAGGTATCTTTTCACCGGGACGAACAAGAACCCTGTCACCGGCCTTTATCTGCGAAACTGGAACTTCTACAATTTCTCCATTTTTCACAAGGTGAGCTGTGGTAGGCATTATTTTGACCAGCTCTTCCAATGCTCGTGAAGCTCCCAGAACACTCCTAGACTCTATCCAGTGTCCAAAAAGCATCACATCTATAAGAGTAGCTAGCTCCCAGAAGAAATCCGTTCCGAGGTTAACAAACACTGTCGCAGCAGAATAGAAGAAAGCTACCGATATGGCCGTAGCGATTAGGGTCATCATACCCGGCTGCCGATCCTTTACTTCTCGAACCATTCCCCTAATGAAAGGCAATCCACCATAAAAGTAAATAACTGTAGATAAAGCAAGCAACACTTCGTTCTGGTAGGGAATGTCTAATCTGTAACCAAACCAAAGCTGTATGGTTTCTGAAAGAAGCAAAATAGGGAACGTGAGTACTAAAGAAATCCAGAATCTTCTCCGAAACTCTTCTATGTGGTGAGCATGAGTCTGCTGACCTCTTTGATGCATTTGGTGATTAGACTTTTTTTGACTCATTTTAAACCTCCTTTTATGAATTTTGAAATTTTTCGAGCAAGCATAGCCCAATTAACCTTTATACACACCGTTTTAATCCAATCTTTGAAATCTATTCCAAAATAGATGTTTCTCTATTAATGATAGGAGTTTTCCTAACCGAATGTCTACTACCCTATAAATAGCGTTTATCCCTGTCCTCTTTAGTTAATCTAGCCGTTAGACGCCCTCTTATTTCTATTTGTATTTTGCTTACTCGTTTTTGAATTACTTAAAATTTTTTGTGCTTATTTTTAATTTTTCCAAGTTTTTATTATTTGGGGAATCTGCCCATTATCTCGTCGAAATCTATTCTTTTCTTAAGGAAGTATTCTGTATATCCTTTACTTACTTGTGGACCGAATATCAATATTGCTTTTCCCTCGCCTATCGAAAGAAGAGCTTTAGGAAAATCTGTCGTATAGCCTATGGTGTGATTAAATTGTGGTTTTTTGCCGTTAACCATTAGGCTTATGTTTTTAGCAACAGTTTCCGCTTGTACTAGTACACTGTTAATTTAATTTTGATTGATGGTGTATAGCTTTTGGAGTTTTTCTCGGGCATCGTTTTTTGTGAATCGCCATTGGACTGTTGCCTGCTGGGCGTTGCGTTTTTTCGCCCAGGCGAGCACCTCACGTTCAAGCGTCTGCATGTCGCCGATACGCCGGTCGAGGCACTGCTTCGAGAGTATTGAGATCTCAATCTCGATCATGTTCAACCAGCTGGCTCCCTTGGGTGTGTAGCACATCTCTAAACGCTCCCCCAGGGCAAAAGCCTCCTCGGGCGCAAAGACTTCGTAAAACGAACCGGGCGTGTGCGTGTTGAGGTTGTCCTGGATTAACACGATTTTTTCAGCTCCGGGATAGTGGGCTTCGAGTTCCCGCATAAACTCGGCGTAGTCCTTTTTTGTGCGCCGTTTGCGTACCTGAGCGTACCGCTGACCGGTTAACGGTTCAAAGGCAATCAGGATCGAACAGACGCCGTTGCGCTTGTAGTGATAATCCTCACGCTGCGACCGGCCGGGCTTCATCGGCAGAGGAATGAGCACATCGTCGATGAGCTGACACGGACGCTCATCAAAGCACAAGAGGGGGCGTTTTGGGTCGTACGGTTGCTCGTACAGGTCAAGAATCCTCTCCATACGCCAGAGATACTCGCCCGTTATTACCCGGCCGATGCACCACTGTTTTTTCTGCCAGGGCTTAAGGTCGCTTTTTTTAAAACCGTGCCCACGGTAACGTGGGAGACACTGTCGACGAGACCGAGTTCTACCAGTTTGTCGGCGAGCAGACGCAGCGTCCAACGGGCGTAGCCTTCTGGTGGTGTGGAACAGGCGATAGCAGTCAGCGTGGCTTCGGCTCGGCCGTTGAGTTTGGGTGCTGCTCCACGGCGTGGCTTCTCCTTAATGGCGGCCTCAACACCGCCGGCTGTGCAGCAGCGTTTGCGTATACGGGCAACAGTGGGTGAACTGCTGTGGAGGTGAGCGGCGATCTCTTCATCAGACCGGCCCTCGTCGGCTAACAGCAATATTCGGGCACGGGTTAAGATCCGCGCCGAATTTCTGCCCTTTTTAGTAAGGTCAAGTAGTTCTCGGCGTTCTTTATCAGTAAGTTTTACGCGGTATTTTTTTGCAGGCATACAAATCTCCGCTTTTAGAGACCAGCACAGATTAAAAAATCTTATTAATTAAAATCTATTTAACAGTGTACTACTGTTTGGCGATATTCGTTTTGATTCATATTACATATTTTTTATCAACATTTTAACATATATTCTCACATCGATAACGTCTATAATAATTTTAAGTGCCGGTTTTTGGAGGGGTTGAAAGAGTGGAGACTCTAAAGTTTTTTCAACAACCAAGCACTCTTAGATTCAAAATAAAGCCCTATCGAGAGAGAACATGATCAATAAATGTAGATTAATTGTCGGCTTTCTACTCAAATTGCTTTAAGATTAATTATGTACTCGCGAGAAATTTTTTATTAAACCAATTCAGATTTTCCTTGTAATCGAGATAGGTTGAGAGAACTCTGGCCTTAGACCTTACCTATTTAATATTATCCCTAAAAAAGGCTTTCCACTGTTCATAAGCTTATACTGAAAGGTGGTTGGAGCGGTGTTATGATCCTTTTACGTCAACCTCTAGTCGAGGCTTAACTTTCCTCTCCAAAGTCCTTGCAACCCTCATAGAAAAAAAGTCAAAGAATAGAAGATTTAAAAATTACTCTAATCCATACATACATATGATGGTAAAAAATTTTACTTTTGAAAATCAAGACGGTATTGAGATTTTTGTCTATAAATGGTTGCCCAAAACCGGAGTAAAAGTCAAGGCCGTGGTTCAAATCGCACATGGCGGGGCGGAGCATGCTGGGAGGTATGCTCATGTTGGCGAAGCCCTTGCGAAGGCCGGATATGTGGTTTATGCCGCTGATCACCGGGGACATGGCAAAACGGGCCAAAAGGCAGGCAGATTAGGAAAACTGAGTCCGGGTGACTGGGAGGGCACGGTTCGGGACTTGAAAGAATTAACGGATATCGTCAAAAAAGATTATCCGGGTCTTCCCGTATTTCTCTTAGGTCATTCAATGGGATCCGCTTTGGCGCAAAGTTATATTCAGAATTGGGGCGATGAACTCAAAGGGGTTCTCTTGACCGGAGCCACTGGAGAACCGTTAAAATTGCCTACCGGATTTGATATAGAAAGCGTTCAACGTCAAATAGAGGAAAAAGGCCTAGATGCTACCGCAGAAGAATTTACTGAACTCACTAAAGCATTCAACGAACCATTCAAACCTGCAAAGACCGGATTTGAATGGCTCACTCGAGACGAGGTCGAAGTCCAAAAATACGTTGATGATCCGTTAAGCGGGTTTGCCTTTTCATACGGTTCCCTGATTGAATTAGCAACAGGCATGTTTGCAATCGGTGATCCAAAAAAATTCCAAAAAATTCCCAAAGACCTAGCCATATATATTTTTGTGGGCAGTATGGATCCAGCCAGCGGAATGGGGAAAGGTGCCGAAGTCTTGTATGAACGCTACCAAGAACTTGGCATAAAGGACGTCACATTCAAGGTATACCCCGGTGCCCGCCACGAATTATTCAACGAAATCAATCGAAAAGAAGTAATTCAAGATGTCATAGCCTGGTTAAATTCCCATGCTTAATGTGAGGCGTACAATTTTGGCTCGGATGGTTCTCTTAACTTTCAAGGCCACAGACTGAACCATTAATCACGGAAGTTCTTATTAGAACGCAGCGCAATCCATCTCCACGCTA
>DXJA01000497.1 GCA_019056875.1 Candidatus Jordarchaeum madagascarense | reverse complement strand
TTATTATTTATAACTATTTTTTTCTTTTTTTTTAGTATTTTTATTTTCCTAATTTTCGTATTTTTATTTCCTAAAACGTGCCATTGAATTTATAAGCAAAATGAGTTCTAAAATAGTGTAGACAAAGGTTGGAGGTAGATATAGAAATGGTGTTATTCGCGAAGGAAAAATTGGCCGCTGTTGAGCTTGCTGAGCTCGTCAGCAGGGTAGACATGAAAGTGAGAGAGGATCTAGTGGAAGACATACTAGATGCCGTTCTAGAAACCGAAAACCCAGACACAATGCCCGCAGAATATGCGAGAGCCGTTCTACAACTTTGGAGGCGCGGAAAACTAGAAACGAACAACGGTTTAAGAGCTCTATTCAAAGCAGCGTTGAGTGTGGAACCTGAAAAAACTGCTGAGGTTTGCGAGAAACACAGATGCCAGGAATTAGCTTCTTACATAAGAAGCGCGTAGAGTTCTCTCACTTAATTTCATGTTTTTAAACCTTCAAAATAAAAATTTTTAGGAAGAAATAAAAAATGGTAAAACTGGGAATTGAGTTCGTACCGCAACAAAAGCTCGATAAAATAATTGCTTACATAAAAGAGGCAGAAGAAAATAATTTCGACTTTGCTTGGATCACGGACCACTATAACAATCGCAACACTTATGTCACCCTTGCTCTAGCCGCAGTGCAGACACAAAAAATCCGAATCGGAACCGGCGTAACAAACCCCTTTCTGGTAAATCCTGCAGTCACTGCTTCATCAATAGCTTCTATTCATGAAGTTTCAAATGGGAGGGCAATAATGGGAATTGGCGCGGGAGATTCCACAACTCTCAAACAGTTAGGAGTGGAATGGAGCAAACCCTTAACCGCAGTCAAAGAAACAATAACCATTGTCAAAAAGCTATGGGCAGGAGAAACGGTTGAATATGATGGTGAAGTATTCAAGATTAAAAACGCCCGACTGAACTTCAAAAACAAATTCGGGGCAATTCCAGTATACGTTGGCGCGCAAGGACCCAAAATGCTAGAACTAGCAGCCTCTATAGGAGACGGGGTTCTAATAAACGCTTCACATCCTATTGACATGGAACCAGCAACAACAAAATTAAAAGAAGAATTACATACAAATGGGGACCCCAAAGAATTCGATATCGCAGCCTACACAAGCTTTTCACTCGCTGACACCGAAGAAGAAGCTAGAAAACTCGCCGCACCCGTTGTAACATTCATAGTAGCAGCAACCCCCGCAATCGTACTGGAAAGACACGAAATCGCCGAAGCGGACGCAAATGCAATACGGGAACTCCTCGGAAAAGGAAAAATCCCTCAGGCATTCGCCGCAGTAACCGATGAAATGATAGACGCCTTCTCAATTTCAGGCACAAAACAGATGGTCACGGAAAAGATGATCGACCTCAAGGAAATCGGAGTATCACAACTTGTAGTCGGATCACCCATCGCAGATGACAAAAGCAAAGCCATAAAAACCATAGGAAACGAGATCCTACCCTCCCTAGAAGAATAAAAAATTTTTTAATTATAAAAAATCTTCTTCTTCTGTAAAGGTTACATGTTTCCTTCATTTATAAACAAATGAGTGGATAATACTTCAACAATCTCACTTCTAATAATTTTTAAGAGGAATCATTCTTTTTCCACAATAAATCTTAATGCAACTCTTTTTTTGGCAGGAATAAACTCCAATAATACTCAAATTAAACCCAAATCCCACCTCGAAATAACTTCGGTAACCATATATCCTAAATACTATACTATTTGCATATACTCACTGAAACTTATAACCTATAAACTTACAGTCAAAAATATATACCTCTTCATAATCGTAAAAACGGGCGAAAGAATTAAGCCCCCCGCCCAGAAAAAGGAGGCATGTAACAAGAATGATAATCACCAAGGTAAAATCCGACGAAGAAATCAAAGAAGTAATAGAACCATTCAAAAAACTAGTAGTCGTTGGTTGCGGTACCTGTGCAACCTTGTGTCAGACTGGTGGTGAAGAACAGGTTAAGGCGATGGTTCAGAAGTTAACGGACTGGGGCAAGGAAGTTACTGGTTCTATTGTTATCGAGAATCCCTGTGACCTCAGGATTGACAAGCGAGACTTTAAGAGAATTGGGGATGCTCTGGCTAATGCTGACGCCATTATTACGCTGTCGTGCGGAGTTGGAGTCCAAACAGTAGCAGAAGCTACGAACAAAATCACCCTAGCAGCCTTAGATACCGTGTTTATTGGTGAGGTCGAGCGTATTGGACAATTCTATGAGATGTGCAGAGCTTGCGGACAATGCATACTGAACGAGACCGGAGGAATCTGCCCAATAACAAGGTGCGCAAAACACTTGCTGAATGGTCCCTGCGGTGGAATGAACAAAGAAAAATGCGAAGTTGGAACAGACAATGATTGCGCATGGATACTCATCTGGAAACGGCTCAAAGAGCAGGGTAGAGACGAACTTTTCACCAAGTTCCGAGAACCCCGAGACTATAGCGTAAAAACTGGACCAGCCCAGATTATATGGAAATAAGAAGGAGATGAATGTAAAATGGCCCCAATAACCGAAGTTTATAGTAAACTTGGAGAAAGCCTAAAGGCAGGCAAATGGACCTGGACCGGAGAGATAGAGCCCGAAAAAACAACTGACTTAGAAGAAGTAATTCACACCGCCAAGTTACTCGCTGGACACGTGGTGGCGGCTAATGTTACAGATAATCCGCAGTCATTCGGATGCATGAATAGTCTAGTTCCCTCATACCTTATTCAGAAGGAAGCCGGACTAGAAGCCATATGGCAGGTGACCTGTCGAGACCGGAATCGCCTCGGATTATTATCTGACATACTTGCTGCAGGCAACCTAGGAATTAAAAACATGCTTGCATTAACAGGAGACCATACAGCCTCAGGAGACAATCCACAATCCATGCCCGTATTCGACATAGACTCAGCCCAACTCGTATGGATGGTTAAGAAAATCATGGAAGGCCACGACCCCGCGGGAAACGAGATTGAACACCCTCCAAAATTCCACATCGGAGTCGCAGGCGCGCCTGGAGCAGAACCCCTAGAGCCAGAAATCCTAAAAATCGAACGCAAAGTCAAAGTGGGTGGCGAACTCATCCAAACCCAAGTAGTCTACGACATGGAAATAGCCAAGACATTTCTGGATGCAGTCAAATACCTGAAGGTACCCACACTAATTGGAATTTGCCCATTAAAGTCCTACAAGATGGCCAAGTGGATGGACGAATTCTGCCCGGGAATTTTAGTTCCCCCAGAACTTTTAGAAGATTTAAAGAAGATCCAGGAAGCCCCCAAAGAAGAGCGCCGCCAGAAGACCGACCAATGGAATCTCACGTTTTTCGAAGACTGGCTAAAAGAGCTTAAGAGCACCACCAATGCTGCAGGCTGTCACATTATGGCCGTGGGATTTGAGTATATTGTCGCCGATATAGTTAAGCTATTAAAATAATAAATTTCATTTTTTTAC
>DXJA01000529.1 GCA_019056875.1 Candidatus Jordarchaeum madagascarense | reverse complement strand
TTCTTTTGCAAGGATAAGCAAAAAAGTGTAGAAGCGCGACCAAGCTGTTCTTTCAATCCTCGTATCTGAGGAACTTCTTTTGCAAGTTTTCAGCAACTCAAGGTCGAAAAAGAGCATGTCCTTTACTTTCAATCCTCGTATCTGAGGAACTTCTTTTGCAAGGGTATAGTTATTTTACTTATTTTCTGTTTTGGAGGCTTATAAAGCCTTCTTTTCGAGGGGTTCACTCGAACAGGGGTAAATTTGCGCTTGCTTTATAAATGTGTTCGGGTAGCGGGGAAGGTTTTTTAAACCTCTTTTGGTCCGTTTGACATGGTAATATGGCTTCTCTGTGTTTGTTCGACGTTGGGAAACCTGATTTTTGTGTTTCAGGTTTTATTATCTGTTTTTTTTCTTTTTTCGTTTTGAATTTTTTTGTAATGTGTTTTTGAAATCTTTTTAGTAGGTTTTCTGTTTTTTCGAGTGTTATGAGACTTTTTCGCCGTTTTAGGTTCTCCTAAATTTCCAGTGGAAAATTTGTGGTGTTCAGGTTCTATTCGTTCAACAAAAAAGTTATAAAAAGCGCGGAAAGCCTCAAACACCAAAACTCTAACACTCCCTCCACCCCCAAAAATAGCCCAATCGGGCAAAAAAGATGGTTGCCAAAGAGATGGGGGGCTATCCTTGAAAGTGAAACTTTTCCGGAACACGTATCGGCTCATTATCCGTATCCTTCCCATATTCCCATCATGAAAGAGGGTTCTTGCAGAGCGTGATTATCCGAGCCGGTTTAGTCGGGAGCCGCATCACATGCTTCGTCTATAAACAGGCGTATCAGGAAAGCTTTTTCTTCGCTGAATCGGGTGGTGGAAACGATTTTTGCGATGATGTTATCGCATTGGAGCAGGTGGTCCGCGGCGCTAATGTCGCCTATCTCTCCTAGCGCCCAGGCGGCAACCGCCTGTACCCGCCAGTCACTGTCCTCAAGGCACCGTGCGAGTAGTTCCACGCAGGGTCTCCCAATCTTCACCAGAGCCCGTGCCGCCGCCCCCTGAACCAGCCAGTGCTCATCCCTCAAAGCCTGGATCAGAAACTCCACTGAAGAAAGGTCGATTTTCCCAAGACACTCCAGAGCCTTCACCGCCCTCCACCGGGTCTCCCAGTCTCCATCACACAAAGCCCGAATATGAACACCCATTCCTTCAATCACCACCGAAATCTAACTGCAAAAAATATTTGCAGAAAAAAGTATTTTTACTCCCCAGAAAAGCTTCCGAAATCATCGAACACCGAAAATTTACCCAAAAATTTGGAAAAACAGATACGATAAACGCATGGTAATCCTAGAACTACCTGGATTCTCATGTCATGAAAGTATAAGCTTCCAAAAATATGGATAAAAAGGTTAACCTATGATAGGACTGCAAACAAATTGAAAATGGAAACAGAACCCGGAAAAACAGAAAAAACAAAAGTTTAGAAAAGCCCTGCTCAAAAAAGAATTAAGAAAGAAGCAGGTTTTCTTCCCAGTTTCCACTGATGGTCTATTTTTATACCAAACAAGTTCAGAGTGAACATAAGATAGTTAAGGGACGATACCCGCAGAATTAAATTCATTTTTTTAAACTCTTCACCGATTCACACAAAGTATCAAGTCCATTCCCGGTCTATCCCAAATCCGATTAGAAAGCACTAAACTATTATTGCTGTGAAAAGGTTACAAGAATTAAAACTAGCTAACCTTGAAGAACTTTAGATTTACTCTGTGTAGAGGTTTCAAATAACCGGGTCAGCGTTTAGCAGAAGGATATCTTACCAGTTGGTTTAAGTAGAATTCTAGGAGTTTGAAGAATGCAGGATATTTTTGAGCAATTTTAGTGATCCGTAGTGTCCAGCCAAATCCTCTTTATCCAGGGTACTTTGTCAAATTCTTTATCTTCTGAGACTATGTGTTGGGCTCCAGATTTGCTCATAGATGCTACGTGAATTGCGTCTGATGGTTTCAATCCATACTCCATCATGACTTTCTTCATGGCATCATAGTCAATGTAGTTTATTGGGATTACTTCTATGAGGGGTATCAACTTGTCGGTTAATTCGAAGACTTCGTTTAACGGTATCTTATACTTCTTGGTTAATATCCACGTTATTTCGTCTATAACTATCATGTTAACTAACAGTTGTTCTTCACGTTTAACGGCGTCCCTCAGAAACCCTGTTACATAGTTGAAGACCTCATCACTCTCAGCATATCTAAGGTACATGAGGTAAGAGGAATCAAGAAAGAGTTTCAAGAAATTCATCCTCTATACTATATTTTGAGACAAGTTTTGCTAGGGGCTTCCTTGATTTTTTCAACCATTCTAGCAGTTCTTCGATGTCCAGCCCTCCCCTCAAAGTCAGCTCATCCTCCTTAAGGTCCGCTATTACATAGCTTCGAGGCTTAATGCTGAGTTTATCCCTCACCATCTTTGGAAGTACTATTTGCCCCTTAGGACCAACCCTTAATCTAAGTTTAACCATAAGTATCACAAAGTGTAACTAAAAGTTTGACAATATAACCTTTTCGATAATAATAAGTATTTAATGCAACTTTTCTCAGAAAACGCATAAAACAATTCCCCATTAACTTGCCAAGGAGGAGAACAATCCTTCTAAAACAGTCCAAAAACTTCTGTGAAACAGCCACTTATGCATCCCAATATCAACGGTTACAGCTATGATGATTCAGCCTTACCTAAAAATATTCTCCCCTTTCCCCTTCTAAATTTATAGTTTTATATCACCGTTCATCATTCTAGTGCTCCATTTCTCTTTCCTAGCACCTTATGATTTGCTTCCAAGAATTCCACAGTCCAGAGTTCTCTATAACGATGTTAAGTGTCTCCGTGCTCCAGTATTCCGCTTTTTTACCATTCCCTATGCCGATGATACTTGTCCTACTATGATAATCCACACTATCCGGGTTCCCAGAACCCATTTAAAAACTGCTGAATCGAGAAAGGTTGATTTTCAATTCTCAAATATTTATAGAATATGCGGCTTAAAATTAACTTTTCCTTTACTAGATGGAACTTGGCAGAAAAAGAGGCGAGGTATCAACCTTTATGAATTATTAGTTTATAATTCAGATTGCTTGCGATTTTTCTATGCTTCCTTTGGGAGTAAGGTTGTAGAGGATTCCTTCTTGGCTCGCCCATTTCTTCCACGCAGAATAATTTGAAGGGTACTCTCTTATTCTTCCAAGCATTCTGTTCCAACGCTCAAGCATTTCCCCCACGGTAGCCATGTCTTTTTCTATTCCAACCCAGCCACCGCTTACCAGTTTTTTAAGATACTGCCTAGGCAGCTCCAGTTCATCCAGCAGGCTATCAATCTCTTTTATGTTAATTTTTTCCCCTCTCTCCAAAAATTTTCTATTAAGGCCCCTGACCAGTTTACCCAAATCCAGTGAGAAAAAGGGAAGAATATTAAGCTTTGAGAGCAGCGGCTCCGCTCTTGGTTTAGAGAAATCCACCGACCTATCAAACAAAGGATGAATACAGCTCGTATCTGATTCAAAAACGTAGTAGGTCTTCGCTGTGGCCTCCACAAATCCCGCGCTAAGAATCAGCGAAGCATTAATCGGATTTGAACCCCCAACCATATTTATCCAAATCTCCTTCTCCCTCAAAGCATTCATCGTCGCATAACACTTAGGGAAGCAATCATACAAGTCCTGATGGTCAACAGCGATAAAGTGAACATATCTGAGCCATCCCTCCCTATAAAACTCCGAGAACCCATCATCCCTCAACTTCTTAAATAGTTTTGAGAAATACTCCAAAATAACTTTTGGCACCGGTCCTTTGTTCGTTTTAAACCAATTATCAGTTATGTCTCTGCTTATAATCTGCCCCTCTATAAGTTCCTTCGATGTAAAAATAATTAGCGCTTCTGGCGCACCCTTTCTCTCCTGAGAAACCTCTCCAGAGGCTTCAAAAAACTTTTGAGCTTCTTCGTCCCCTTTAGATGCTGCCTTCAAAAGCAAATAAACGTAAGTTAAGGGCACAGTAAGCGCGCCAGGACTGTTACCCAAACCACTAAGATGCCAAACACCCAATAGATTCACTCTCACAAATCTACTTTCAGAACATCACCCACCCTATAATCCGAGGTGTGAGACTCTACAATAACCGCCCCCTCTTCCCTAGGATCGTAAGTTCCCATAAATCGAGTTGGATGATAATAATGAACTAAAAAGCAGTAAAGCCAGATCGGCCCACGGCCGCTAATTATAACCCCCTTAGTTCCAGGGAGCTTCGGTGGCTTAATAGATTGTAAATCGGTTGGAGAGATAGCGTTTTCAAGTTCAAAGCTGAGAATCACCCAGTTTTCCTCCTCTATTGTGGAGAATCTTATTTTACTCAATTATACCACCATACCACCGGACTTGTGAGAAGTTCAGGTTTTATAATTCTTTAACCTTGTTTGTAATTTTAAGTCATCTTTTTGTTTAGCAATTGGTTTTTAAAAGCATTTATCAAAAATGGTTTTAATTCTTTGTTTAAATTTTGAAATATCCATATCCTGCTGAAGTCTTTGCTCCAATTCCCTGTTCCACAATGGCTTCCTTAACAAGGCTAATCGAATTTTCTGCAAGTTTTCCGTTTTTTGAGGTTACAATGAATTGGTATTCGATCTTTTCAACAGTAAGGAAAGGTATTAGTATTGGGCTCATCCAATCACCCGGATATTCACCTTTTTCATAATAATCCCTGTAGTGGACCTTCATTACATCAAGAACAACGAAGTCATCTTTTGCGCTAATTATTGGCAGCGCATCAAAAAAGATTACTTTACCTTTCAGATTTTGTGTTCCGAATATTTCTTCTTCTTGTTCGTCGGTCAATCTTCTATATTTTTGGGCGAAGTGATGTGATGTACCCTTTACTGCACTTCCGGGTATTATTGGTATCGAGTAATTTCTATGAAAAAGTATTGATGTTTCATATACACTTGCTGCGCCGAGATTTACAGCCAATCGCCAATGAATTTTCGCTTGGACTCTTTGTGAGTGGTAACCTTGAGTTTCAAGCGTCTTTACGAGAGAATTTACTCTTTCGAGATATCCTTCATAAAGTTCTAAAGGTAATAGGTTACGAGGTATGCTATATCCTCTGCCAAAATTCCGTATCATTTTATCAATTTTTGCTTCCTCTTTTTCGTTTTCTTTCCAAAAAATGTATTTATCAAGGTATAATCCAATATTCATTCTTTCCTTCTTTATCACTTGTAATATATCTTTAATTTTTTGGAAATCTCTCTTTGGAAGTTTATAGGGCCATTCACTCCGCACTTTTACCACCCTTTAGTTCGGCTTCTGCAAATCGTTTCATCCAATTTAGAAGAGCTAAAATTTCCTTTGTTTCCCTAAAAACTTCGATGGAGGATGTGTCTTCGGAAATAATCCAGCCAAGCAAATCTTTATTTTCTCCACGAATTTCTTTAAACCAATTGGTGATGTGGTTATTGAGTAGTCGATATGCCTCTTCTCCACTACTCTTGGATTTAAGGAATGCAAGGGTGTTGCCTAAACCATTTGTTACTATTTGAGCCGGAACTTTTTTCACATACGAGGAGTATTTTTCCTGAATTTTTGTATCCATAGATTTTACGTTACTTATGCTATCCCAAGCGTACTTAGCTCTCTTTTGTTCTAGACTTCTAAGCATTTTAATCCACCTTTAGTCTGGTAAATCCTCTTCCAATAGTTTCATCTCCGCCCATTTGGAGAATCTTTCCCTCGAAATTTCTCAGTTTTTGCTCAACATCTTCGGCACTTAGATTATTTGTTCTCCCCGGAATCAATACTAAAAAGTACATTAGTGTGTCAGTTGGTAGATGCTCCTCTGACCAAAGTCCTCCACTTTCGACGGTTCCGCTATTCTGGTCTATCTTTATTCTTGTAGCAATCTCTATTGTCATTACCGTGAAATCTCTAAAAATGTCGTTACTAACGATTACCAAGTCTCTCTTAATTTTTTCTCTAGTCTGTTCGTATTCTTTACCTTCATGTATGCAATTGGAAAGAATATCCGCAATTTTCGTTACATCTTCATTACTCTCTGCCTCTAGTTTAACATCTTCTAGGTAAATGTTACCATCCATGACAAGGTTGCAATTAGCAGGTACAAGTGCTTTGCCGTCCTCCGAAGGTAATGATACGCTGAAATCCACCGCTTTGCCGGCTAGCTCTAAGTCTCTTTTGAATCTCTCTAGCACTAGGGGGCAAGTTATCCAACCAAATATACCTTTTAGGGATCTCACTGGGAAAGCTAGTATTCTGGCGTCTGTAACAGATACTCCACCTATTCTTTCTTGTTCTCCAAAAATTAAGTCTCTATTTCCATTATTGATTCCTACTTCTTTTGCACTATTCCTTAGTACACCCTTGATGGATGATGCTTGTATAATAGGAAATTCTGTGTGCCGCTCTCTTTGTATGGGTAAATCGGCTATACCATTTATAGTTGCTCCACTTCCTGGGTGTAACGGTGTTTCGGAATAGATGTACATAACTAAAGCTCTATCAAACATTTTTACCACCTTCCTAAGAATGCTGACCCGAAACCTAATTCGGCATCGAAATCTGAAACCATAATGGGAAAGGATATATCCTTTCCGAGGACACCATTGAATTTAAAATAATAAACTGCCCCCGCGTCAACCCCTCTCCTTAAAGGTTTTTGCCGATTCAATGCAACATCATACCCTCCAATGTAAATTGGTTTTCCTGGAAGTGCGGAAATCAATTCTATTTCATCGTTTTTTAAAAGGTTCTTAACCTTATCCTCACTAATTTTCCAACCATCATTGAATATTGCGGGGGTGGCTAAGTAAAGCTTAAACCTTTTTTCTTTATTTATTGCTTGTACTATTGAAGAGGAGTCGATTAGTTTTTCCTTAATTCGTGAGTAGTATGCCCCTCTTCCTTCCCCTCCAAGTTTAATTATTCCCTCATCCGATAAAAATTCCTCGTGAGATTCGCACCATGCTACGAATCCCCAGTCTTCAATTAGACGGAAAAACTCGGCGACATATAGGTATCCCTCCTCAGTAGTTCGTTCACTTGAGAGTTTTATACCGGTTCTCCTTTCAATTTTGTATGGCTTATCTTCTAGAGTCGTTGGCAGGTCTCCTCTAAGGTATTTTAGAAGATTTTTGAAATCAACCAGTTGATCTTTCATGTCCAAGCGAATTGATTGAGAGGAGAGCATTAATTGACCTTCAAAGTCTGAGGATAATTCCTCTACGAGATTTTCCTTAGGTTGAAGCTTTTGTTTTTCTTTATCATTTACATATACAATATCATTAGGTAGTTTGAAAAACTCTTCGTATTCATTCTTTTTAGTAAAAAACACACCTTTAATCTTGAACTTTCTATCCTTGGAAATTACTGGATGCCCTACTAGTTCTAGAACCTTCATTAGGCCTTCATTTTTTTGGGTCAGTTCTATTATTTTATCTTTAAACACCTCAAGTCCTTCCTTTTGCGTCCTCTGAAGATTGTTGGGGTTTAGTTTACGATTTGCACAGAAATTGAGGAGTATCTTTGTTGTGAGAGCACCAGCAAAAATGGATGGCAATATCGGTCCAGATGTGGCAAGATGTGTTTCTCTCGCTGTGAATGGTCTCGAACTCCTAAACATGAGAACATCCAAGGGTTCAATAAATATTCTTTTCATTCTTCTCCCCTCATAGCATCACACAAAATTTTAATCATATTTGCTAGTTCACGGATATTAAACTTGTTTGCACTGTATTTCCTAATCAAACAAGAAAATTTTCCATAAATCTCGGTAATCTCTTCTTCACCTACATTCTTTTCTTTTCTTCTTTTCAACAACCTCTTGACTTCCGCATGAAGCATATCTCCACTAAGAATTCTGGTATCTTCCATAAAATCGTAAATAAATCTATTAGAAATCTTTTTATCCAATATTGCTTTCACTACCTCTAAAAGATCCTCGAGGAAATCCCATTTTCCACCAGAAGTGATAAGTTCCCCCGAACGTTTTATGAAAACAGTACAAAAAGCACTTCTTCCGTATTTCTCCTTTGCTTTTTCTTTTTCTGCTTCTCTTGCCTTCTGAAGCGCATCATATAGGGGGTATTTATAATGTGCAAAAACTATACCTGCACTCATACTCGCATTTTTTCCAGGTCCTAGCACTTCCACTCCGTTAACTTCATAAAAATCTCTAGAAAAGGTCTCCTCTATTTCTTTTGCAGCATACAGAACTGTGTTAGTCGGGAATAACGCTAAAACATCATCTCCACCAGAATAGACGAGAAACCCCTTATGTTTATTTACTACATCTTTAAGTTTGTTTATTGAAAAATATTTTAATGCTCTGCTAATTGCTATATGTACGGAAGGTGATAATATCCTCCGCATATTCAAGACTTCATGCATACCAATATCTTCAATGCATTTTCTGAAGACAGGATGCAGAAATTGTCCGAAGGATTCTAGTTTCTCTCCAGAAAGCATCTTACCTATATTGTCACCATCCATCATTAGTATGGCATAATACTTCTTAGGTTCACCATATTCTTCGCTGAGCGTTTCTAGTGTTTTAAGCAATGATTCACGGTTTTTCCCCATCTCCTTTTCTATCAGTTTTATTGCTTTTTCTTTTTCTCTCAATTTCCATTGATCTTGGTAAAGAAGTTCAATATCTACATCCATAATTTTTTTAATGTGTTCGTGGAATTGTGTTGTGTCAATAAAATCTCTTGCAGAAATCTCAACAACGGATTCAAACTTTTTACCAAGTTCAGATCCGATAAGTTTGCTCATTACTTCTCGGTAAAATCTTTTTGTGAGACAAGTAGCACAAAGTCTCTCATCTTCTTTAAACATCTTCATACCAAAACTTTCTGATAACTTCCCACCCTCCACTAAAAAATTATGGATACCACACATAGAGCATTTTTTACCGCCCTCTTCCTCGTGTTGCTCAAACATTCTGGATTTTTGTGTAATAATTGCTTGTAAAATTTCGAATGAAATTCCATAATAGTGACCAAAGTTTTGTTGTTCTTTTCCGCGTTCAACAATCTCTAGCCATTTATTCTGCTTTTCTACCAAATCATTTGGAAGACTATTTTTTATTTTTCATACACGTCTACATTGGGAACCTTTAGACATGTTGTAAACACAGAAATCGCATTGTTTATTTGAGTGTCCCATAACTGTTCGTCAAACATAATACCTCCGCTTTTCAGTTTTTCCTTTACCGGATTAGAAATCTCTTTTAATGCGCTTAGAATCTTCTCTTTAACTTGGGTTCCAAGTTCTTTACCTCTCGAATTGGGTATCACACACAAAAATGTGTTAGGTAAATTTGCAACATCAAGCATCTCATCATATTGAATTTCAATTGAGAACTCTTCTTTAAGCCATTTATCTAGCAAAGGATGCCCTCTCAAATGTGGAAAAATAATAGCATCTGGACCGTACTCATAAACTAAGGAAGTGATGGCCTCAAAAATTAGATAGGAAAGCATATGGCTCCCGGCCCAAAGGTCTGAAAGCTTCCTCGCATTAGAGATAAACTCCTGCACCGCGGGTATTTTTACTGCAAATAACCCAAAATCATCAAGCACACCAGCAATTGCTGCGGTAATATCCAAATGGTCCCATATGCTATGATCAGGAATCCTTGTATCCGCGGGAGTAAAATTACCCAAAGGGTATTTCTCCGGAAGAAGTCTCCAGATAGTAAAGTAAGTTTTCCTCCAATCTTCACTATCTACCAAGGGTTCTATTACAACGGGGTTAAAAACATAGACCAAAAAACACTTTTCAAAACCCTTTTCGGCGATAAGACTCTCAACTTGTTGTAACTCTTTCTCTATTGCAGATAACGTGTGTTTAAATACTGGTTTATCAGGCTTTTCAAAATCAATGCGAATATCACATTTACTGGGAATATTTAGTCTTTGCATAGCAGAAGAAATCCAATCCGCAGGATCCACACTATTATCATAAGTAATACCGACAACATTTAGTATTTCATCTCTTCTACCCTTATGCCCCGATATTTTCAATGCTTTGTCAGGAGGATCGTGAAGGAAAGCCTTAATTTTTCTGGACCAAAAGTCTTGCTTCATAAGTTTACCCATCTCCCTTGTAGTTTGTCCATAAATCCTTCGATATAATCAAAAGAGGGAATATTTACCATATTTCGTATACTGGGGTTATCCAAATCAGATATTAGTAAGCTATTCTCAGGAAGAAAATCAGATTTAAACAACTGCAGCCCCATAGCATATTCTCCATCCAGCTTCCAGATTTTGATATGTAATGGGGTTGCTCTCCTTTCATTTTCTGTTCCTGTAACTACTGCCTTTTTACCTATAGATTGGAATTGAAACTGATGTGGTAACCCAAATATGGATCCTTTGAGAACTGACACCGAAACATTTCTTGTATAAATACTTTTTACAGTATTGTAATCTTTTGTAACTCTATATTGTATCATCTTACCTCTGGTAGTTTTTCTAGTGCGTTGAGCTGAGGGACTTTGATCTTCTCTATATTTTCTTATTTCTATACCTATGTCATTAATAGCCTCGGTTGGATTGGAGTATAAACTTTTTAAAATTTTCATTCTCCAAAAGGGAGGTACCAGAACTGGGAACTGTGGTAGGGAAGAGTTACTAACAGTAGAGCTATTCCAACCAAAATTTCTGAGTATTTTTCTAGTATTTGTTTGAATATACCGTTCTAAATCTTCAACATTACTAGGATTTTCGAAGCTTATTCCACTTATTGTACTTTCTTTGAGAATTCTTAAGCTTCCGAATCCCTTTCGGCTTTTACTTCCAACATTACCGAGGTTAAGCAACAACCAAATTGTTCCTACAACTTTGTTCATAATATCCTCAGAAGTTCTAGGAGTTGAAAAAATATTAACATTAAACTTGCTACCGGGGATTATACACTCACGATTAGATAGACCATAACCAAGATATCTTTCTCCCCAACCCCTTAAATTTGCAGAACTTGATTTAAAATCTATAGATGATACACGTAAACTTACACTACTACGTTTCTCGTTTGTTCCCCAAATTATGTTTTCCTCTTTTTTTATACTATTTATATCAAGCGTTCCAGAGGACATTTTTGCTCCGCCTAAAGCAACTCTGAACCACCATCTCATTAAACCCCTTAGTGAGGGTGGCCTTAAACCCTCATTACCAACCACGCGGGTATTAATTCCAGAGATGAAGATAGGGGTTATCGACTCCAAATCAATGTTGATTTTCATCGTAAAATTCACCATTACAAACATTCATTGACTCATTGAAATGTCATCTCACCTTCAATTCTTGATTTTGCATCTTTTCGGATTAAATTCTTCCTGTCCATCGTTTTTCTTACCCCTCTATACTCGTACAGATACCATTTCCTAATCCGAAATATGGAAGTCGTTCGAATAATGGCAATTATCCTCCTCGGAGATATTTTCATTCCATGTATTTCAAAGTCCTTCCTTTCATCAGAAGTTCCTTCGCCATAATTGTCGCTAATTCCGTTGTGAGTATTAAATAGTCGTAGAGTAGGTTTATAATTCCGATGTCAGCAAGTATGCAGTTTCTATTTTTGAAATTGTTACTGAGCTTTCAATTTTTGAAATAATTGCGGAAAGTGTTTTGCTTATTTCTACAATTCTCGTTTGGTTTCTTGTTTCCCTGCCCTGCTCGGCTTTTTATTAGGTTATAAATTTGTTATACTTCTCTAGGATATTAACCCATCTTGCGTCGGGAATATATTTTATTTGGTTCTTCACCCTTATAAAGTTAAATGTTTAAGGGAAATTGTAAGACGCGAGTTGATGGTTTGTGGACTTCCCAGAATTGAAATTGTAGATGTTCAGTTTTAAGAAAAACTCGTGTAAGAGAGTATTTTAAGCTAATTCGAACATTGTTCGAAAATTTTCCACTTTTTCGAACAGAAACATGGTTTTAAGTTGGCGGTTTGAACTAATTTAAAGGGGAAATGAATTGTGCGAATTATTGATTATAAATCTGCTCTTGGAAGAAAAAATTTGAGAACGGTTTTACATGAGTTAGCTGTTGCTGGTGGAGATGTACGTTTCAGTGAGCTTTGCAGAAGCACTGGGATATCCAAGTCTTCTCTTGATTATAACTTGACGGTTCTTGCAAGGAAGGGGATAATTGCGCGTGAGAAGGGTTTGATTAGATTTAATTACAGGACTCCTCTTTGTTATGTTTTTGATTCTCCCAAGACTCCTTATGCTTATTTGGGCCTTTTGGGTGAGAGGGGCGGTAGAAGCGAGTCTGAGACGGAAACTGCGGTTAAACTTCTTGGGAAGGAGGGTTTTTCGTTCAGCAAAGTTATAGTGGTTACTACTCATAGCGGTGCTTCGGAGTGGGAAGGGGTTGCGCCTAGCAATGTTACTTGGTATCTTTTGAAGGATGAAGAAATAAGTAGGGTTGAAACCATTGAGTCGAAGGTTGAGGGGATTCTTCCTGAGCTGGTGAGGGATTATGTTTTGTTAATGGATTGTACTTCTGCGACTAAGCCGGCAACCATAGCTTATTATAAACTGGCTACGGCGTACAAAATTCCTTTGGTTTATGTGTATGAGCGGAGGAAAGAACTCACTTGGATTATATCAAAGGAGGATCTGCTCAAAGAATTGCTGTAGCCTGAGTTTTGTTTCTTAGAACTGTTGCATGATCGTAACCATTTTGTTCTGAACTCGTTTGGTTGCCAGTAAGTGTCGGCATGTCGGTCTGTTTAGTGTTATGAGTTGGATTGGATGATTGTTAATGGGCTATGAGATGAGGATTGCGTTTCGGGCATGCTTGGTATTGGGATCCTAATTTTTTATGAGGGAGGTTTTATCTAGGATTTCTGAAGATTATTTGATTATGCATTTACTTGGATTGGGCTTGGTAAAAGGTTGAATTGTTACTAGGTTGTTGTACTTGTGTGTGGGGTGAGTTTGGTAAAATGTGGGAGTATGGTTTTTGCGGTTTCTGAAATTGTTTAAGAAGGGAAAATTTTACTATAAAGGGTTTTATGGGGTTGGGACTGGGAGATGGTTGCAGGGAATGTTTATTCTTTTTGCTGCATTTTTTAAAGAGTGGTCGGTTGTGTATATTTTGAGTTTGTGTCTGGCTGCAACGGCAAGTATAAAGCAGTCCACTAAGGAGAGTCCGAGTTTCTTAAATTGGGTGTGATGATGGGCTGCTCTGAAAGAATCATTGTCGTCTAGTTTAGAAATATTCATGTGATTTATGGCTTTTAATTGTATGATGCGTATTTTTGCTCCTTCCTTGTCTATGCTCTCTCCCATTAATTGATAATAGGTTTCTGTTACTACGGGTTCGATTATATGGCAAATTTTCTGTCCCTTTTTTACTTCTTTCCATGGATGTATCTACTTTTCAGGTAAACGGTTGGTAATCGCCAAGGTAAGGAATTCGGTGTCGAAAAAGTAGTTAGCCGCCATGGGCTAGTTCTCTTCGGTTATGCATACTTTCTTCATGACAATTTTTCCTTTTTCGTTTGCAGCATACGTTATGCAATTACCTTCTTTTGAGATAATTAGTATCTCGCCCGGAGCAAGTTTCTCGTAGATTGGCTCCACTTTCTTTTCCTTTTGTTTACTAATCATAGTTCATCAATCTTTAGAGTTGAAGTCTCGAAATATATAAGACTTGTGCAGATAAAACGAGAATCTACAGGCTACTTTTTTTTTATCCTAATTAGATATTTAAACTTGCCTTGGTTGGTCTCGTTGGATGGTTAAGGACTTTCATTTTTTGCGATTTTGCAATGCGTTGTCTCTATCTAAAAGATTTTCTGTTTCAAGTGGAAAGAAACTGACCACTTTCAGATTCATATGGCAGATTCTATCTTCCTAACTGGAGAACTTCTTTTGCAAGAAAGAAAAATACTTTGGAAATTTTGGAAGACAACTTTTCTTTCAATCTCCGTGACTGGAGAACTGCTTTTGTAAGTATACAGTTTTTTGGTTTATTTTTCTTTTTTCTTACTTATATACGCTTCTTTTTTGGTATTATACGAACACAGAAGATGTGCTAAAAGTCATGGAGGAAAAGTTTTTGAACAGTTTAACTATTAAAAAAAATGTACAGTTTTGTTTGATGTGAAGACTGAATGTTTGAAATCTTTTGAACTGTGTATTTGTGTTTGGATGGTGGTTGAATTTGGAGGACGAGTGTTCGGAGTGGCTTGGTGAATGTTTGAAGGTGTTTCCTAAACTGGGAAAAAACGTGGTAACCGCTAGGTATTATCGACTGCCTAAAAAAGTGCTAAGCAGAATTAAAATGTATAATCTGGGCTTGGAGGATGTTGATGTTGAGGCTTTGCTGCTGCGTGGTGAGCGCAAGTCAGAGGTTAAAGTGGATTTGAGCAAGTTTTACGAAATTCAAATCAACAGAAAGCTGAGAGAGATTGAAAATAAGGAAGTGAGGAAGCAGATTGTTCAGAACATCATGATTCATGATTTGCTCCACGCCGAGAGAAAAGACCTTGAAACCCCGGGCAAAAACAAGAAGGCGAAGCAGAAAAAAGCCTACGAGAAAGAATTTGAGGAAGAAGTATTCCAACGCTATAACCAGCTCAGGGAACTGAACGGGCTTCCAGCAATCCAAAAAAAGGAAGACCTCGACCTAGCCATCAGCAAAGTCCTGACGAAACTAAACGAGAAAGCCTCCCAGCACGCGAAAAAGCCCTCAAAACGAGCAGAACCAAAGAGTTAATTAATTTCCTTCAAGCGGACAGGAAAACAAAAATGTTAAAGACGAGTCAAATGGGTAGTTACAGTGAGCCGGACAAAAAGCTAATGGAAACCGGCGCAAAAAAAGATAAAAAAATGAAGTGTAAACACAACAGTGTAGATGGAAGTTATAAGCGCGTATAATATTAGATCCGGCTTAATGGTGGTTTTGACTTCCTTTACCGTTGTAGTTATGGGAATCAGCATATTAGAGTTAACAACAGTAGAAAGATTTGAATTGTTAATTGTTTAGTTAGTGGTTTTTTTTATTTTTACTTGTGTGTTGTTTTCTATGTGTAGTTCGTTTTCACCTCGGGCACTCATCTTGACGTAGGCTCCCCGGATGCTTATTTTTTGGCCGCTTTGTGCCTTGCTGAGTGTTTCTGCTTTCTCTCCCCAAGCCACCGTAGGTATGCTTCCAGTTTCGTCTGTGAACTGGAAGTGTATCACAGAGGAGGTTGAGCCATCCTGCCTTTGAAATTCCTTAAGTTCCCCCAGTTCTTGGATGGTAGCTTCTAGGGCTACGCCGGTCATATTTGGTTTTATTTCTTTAATGGTTTTGGGTTCTGTGCTAAGTGGGGGGAACAGGCCTTTGGGAATGTCTGGAGGATTTATTTCTATGGACGCTTGGCGCCCAGCGTTTATAGTAAGCCCGTATTGATCCTCCCTAGTGTAAGCACTACGAATGCGGATTATGTCTCCCGGTTTCACCCTGCCAACGGTCTCGGCGTGTTTGTCCCAGAGCGAAGCCCTGGCCCAGTTCTCGCCGTCTGTCATGTAGATGTCTGCCACCACCCCCGCTTCTCCAGAGGAGCGAGTAAACAATCTGAGGGGCGTTACTTCCGCTACGCAGCCCTCTACATCGAAGGAGTCCATACGGTGCCGAATTTCGGGCAGGGGTACGGGTCGCGGTTTGGGTTTAACAAAAGCCTTTTCTAACGTCTTTATCTGGGTGGCTTTTCCCACGTGCACTTCTACTTCCCCCGCGGTGCCTTCACGAGTGTATCCACTTATTATTTGTATGCGGTCTCCCACCGAGTATCGGGAGGCTTTGGGTGCTTGTTCGTCCCAGAACACTACCCGCATCACCGCCTCGTCTTCATCGGTGAGTCTCAAGGTAGCTATGCGCCCCTGTGAGCCGTCGGGTCGAGTGAATGCTCTTGCAGGCGAGACTTCAGTTACCATGCCTTCTATGGTGACATCGGGCATGCCTACTTCGAGTTCCGTGAACGGGATTGCGTCCATGGCTGGTTTGGGAAAGTTTTCGGGCTTGAGGTCTGAGGGGTTTACAATGACTTTGCCTAGTCGGCCTACGTGTAGTTCTAGGTCTCCGGAGAGCCCTTTTCGAGTGAAGCCCCTGATAATGCGTAGGAGGTTTCCCTTGTGTATTTTTCCTTTTTCAACTGCTTCGCTCTGTTCTTCCCAGAGCACTAGGCGTATTTCTCCGGTGTTGTCCGCGATTCTCATACTGGCCATTTGCCCTGTGGAACCAGTTCGTCTCTCGAAGCGTTTTATTCTGAGGATTTCCATTACTACGCCGTCCAGCGCTGAAACACTGGTCATCCCTTCCTGCAGGTCTTTGATCAGGATTTTCTTTTCGGGCTTTTCTTCCTCGGGTTCTTTTACTTCTACATTTAGTTCCACGGCCACCAGAACGGCAGCGCCCTCTTCGGTTGCTAGATTCCCCAGCAATTCCTTCTTCTCTTGCACCAGTTTTTCTACTTCCTCCCGGGAAATACCACTCTGCTCGATAATAATAGTTTTAATCTTTTCAGGATCCAAAGATTTAACACCCCTAATTTTTTGCCCATTATAATTTATTGCTATGAAACACTAAAGATTTTCATAATTTGTCTAAGACGCGAAGCGTATGTATGTTTTTTAATAATTTATAGAAAGCCATTCATATAAAACCATATGTACTTGATGTGGGGCTTGTGATGGATTTTGATAGTGCAGGTGATGGTTTAAGTTTTTAGTTATTCGCGGTCTCTTTTTGGAACACTATTTGCGGTAGAGCTTCTAGTTGCTTCTTCTCTTGTTTAGTGTAGCAGAGATTTTCTTTACTTTAGTTGGTTCAACTTTCGGAATTGTTCTGGTGATTTTGGTTTGAACTCGGATGGTGGTTTGTAGGGTATAGATGTTGTTGGTTGATTTTGGAGTTTTTGGGACGTTCTATTTTTTGAGTGGCTCCCATTCCGCTGGTTCTTTTGGCTCCCGTGTTAGCTGTTGTCGCATACCTCGTTAACACATTTATCCAAGATGCGTATCCTTCGGTGCTGTTTAAGAGGTATTCTAGGGTTCCTGTGAATCCAGCTAATCTGCGGGGTTTTCCGATTTCGATTTCCCTGGTTTGGAGACGGTATTTTCTTATGTAGACGTGTTCCTCCACCCATTTGTGAAGCTCATCAGTGTCTACCCGTATTTGAGGCGGAGCATTTTTGTTCCAGAGCTGAGCCAGACTCCCGTACAGGTATCTGGGATCCGGGAAGAGCAGGGGAAAATCTCTGGCCTTGATTGTGAACTGGGTGGGTGACGTGAACCTTATAGTTACTATTTCTTCGGGCCGACCAGTTTTCACCAGCTCCTCATATGTTGTTCTTTTAAGCTCTATTCTCACCGGAGTGAAGAGGATTTCGCCCAGTTTTATTTCCGATCTGCTCTCAAGAATTTTTTGGAAGGCTTTTTCCCCGATGTGGTCTTGTAGGAATCCGGCGTGGAATCTTACTTGGTCTCCGGGGCGTATCCACCAGAGGTTTTCGCGTATGCTCATTCGTTGCGCTATGGGTGTGGCAGGGGTTACGCTGTAGGGTCTCTGTTGGTGGGGTTCGTGGAGACTTTGGGCTAGCTCGGGATCCACGTTTTTAATCAGGCTTAACAGGGCTCCTCTTACTAGATGTCCGGTGAAGGGTTTCATTCTTCCGGAGTCGGTGGCGACCATTTCGATCCAGAGGTCGATAATATCCTTCTCCCTCCATGGTTTATTTATTTTTGTAGAAATTTTTGGGATTTATTTATAATTTTCTTGTATTTTCTTTTGTTTTCTTTTCTTTTTATTTTTTTGTTTTTTCTATTTGATTTTCTGTCTGAACTCTTTTTGCACGTACTTTAAGTAAATGGTTTTCGACACAATTCCCTGAGTCATTGAGGGATTCTACCTAATCTGAGTGTTGGATGCAGCTAAGAGTTGTGCTGTTCCTCTTCCCTCTTTTAAGCATTTTTTGGCTACTCTTAGTTCAGAAAGGCATATGAACTGTTATAGTTTTTATAAAATTAATGTATTGCTTTTATTACACTTTTATTACGCACCCACCTATTATGGTGATGTAATGGTTATCATAAGTGTTAGAATTGACGAGGAAATCAAAAAAAAGATGGATCTTTACAAGGATATTAACTGGTCGGAGGTAGCGAGAGACGCTATAAAGCAAGTCTGAGGCTTCCTTAAAAATTCGGAGCCTTATGAGAGCGACGGAACCGAATAAACCTACATAGCCCATAAGGAGAAAAGAAATAATTATATATTTATTCATGGACTTATAACTTGAGGAGCGTTCTCTTGGAACGGCGGGAAACTCTCTTTAAGCATATAAGGCTAGTTGGAAAGAAAGATGACAGCATTCGATGGTTCATCTAAACAATTGAAAAAGGAAATGTTGGACATCATCGAAAAAGTCAGAGCCTTACGGCTAAACCCATCTAACGCTGGAGCGCAAACCGCGGCTAGACCTGTGACAGAAGCGCGTAAGGAAACCACGCAGATCATTTACTCCCAGCCCGCAGAAACACCCAAGCCAGAAACCCCAGTGAGTTCAAGACCAGTGCAGACAATCCCCACCGTAAAAGTAAAACCTACAACTGATACAAAAACAGTTTCCTTAAAAGAATCCAAAAAAACCAAAATACTAGGGCTAATTCCGGTGTTTCGACAGAAGCAGATATCACTAAGCAAAGAAACCCCAGCAAAGTCTCCAATCTTCTCCGTGGGAATTGAATCATTTTATTCGAAGGATGTTGAGATAAAACCCGAAGTTGCAGAGAAAATGAAAAAAATTTGGGAATCATTCATACCCCGAGAAACAATTTGTCCCTATTGCAGAAAGCCTGTACTGAGTATTGATAATAAATGTTCTCACTGTGGAGCAGTAAACCTTTAGTGACTATGCGATTATCCCAACAATTCAATTCACTACAGAAATTTGATAATTGCCAGAAATGTTTAACCAGCCCCATTTAAGCAACCTGTTTTTTGAATCCTTTTAGCGCATAGACATCGTTTTTGTAAAATATTCCACGCCCGCAAAACCCATTCTATCCTTCTTTACAATAATCGTTACTGAGGAATTTCTTTTGCAAGTATTATCGTTGCTAGGCGGTGGTGGTGAAGATAAACTCACTTTCAATACTCGTTACTGAGGAACTTGTTTTGCAAGGGCGATGATGCGATGTTTTTGTCCTTCAGAACTAAACTTTCAATCCTCGTTACTGAGGAACTTGTTTTGCAAGGGGTTATAT
>DXJA01000496.1 GCA_019056875.1 Candidatus Jordarchaeum madagascarense | reverse complement strand
CAGAGCGTGAAGGAGAGCTTTCTCAGCGCCATCGATCAGGGAATACTATCAATAGACCAAGGCCTAGCGGCAATAGTGGAAGATGCAGAAAAAATTTTGACTGAGCAGTCAAAAGAAACTACTCAACTGGCATATGAGCTGGACGCTAGGATAATGGAAGGCCTGAAACAGCACATAGATGAATTCGACTCAAAAATCTCAAACGTGAAACAAGTAACCGAACCAACTTTTAACAACGGTGCAAAAGAATTCGAAAAAAGTATTACTAATTTACAAAGTATTATTTCCAGTTCCTTAACTGAGAAGTTTGAACTAATCAAAAAATCCAATGCGAAAATAGAGAATGAATTAATGGGCATAATTTCTTCAATACAAGAAAAAGACCAGAAATCCCTATTAAAAAACAAAATTAGAGAACTGTTCAAGGAAAACATCGGAGAAATTAATTCCGCACTAGCAAATATCCAAAATGATGCCAAAGATATTTTACAGTCAGAGATCGGAACACACAATAACAATCTAAAAAATATGCAGAAACTCATTTTCACATCGTTAGATGATTCAAAATCTGGTCTATTAGCCTCGGCTCAAACATTGTCAAGAGATCTGGTTAAAAACATTGATCTGGAAGTAAAGGGTTTTGAAAATAATGTTATAAAGATACGGGAAAACTTTTCTGAAACTCTGAATGTTAATCTGGGGGAAGTTAGAAATAAGGCCGAGCTCTTTAAAAAAGAGTTCGAAAACACCCTAAATAAAAGAACTATTGATATTGAAAATTATGCTAAGGAAATAAAGGGGCAGACTTCAGAGGTTATAAGCAGTAGACTGGATCAGATGTCCGTTAGTTTTGAACTTTTACAGAAACAATTCACTAACATCATCGAAGGCATCATCACAAGATTCAACGACTTAATTAATGAAATCAAAGAGAATTTTTCGAAGGTGATTGCTACCAATCTGGAGTCCTTTAAGAAGGATGCTGGCGACCTTAACATAAGCATTGAAGAGACGCTGGATCAGCGGGTCTCTGAATTTGAAACCGAAGTGCAGAGCGTGAAGGAGAGCTTTCTCAGCGCCATCGATCAGGGAATACTATCAATAGACCAGAGTATGGCAAAACTGGTAGATGATGCAGAAAAAATTCTGACCGAGCAGTCAAAAGAAACTACCCAACTGGCACATGGGCTGGACGCTAGGATAATGGAAGGCCTGAAACAGCACATAGATGAATTCGACTCAAAAATCTCAAACGTGAAAGAGGCGACAGAAACCATCTATAATGATAGTGTACAAAAATTTCAAAAAAGTATTACTAATTTACAAAGTATTATTTCCAGTTCCTTAACTGAGAAGTTTGAACTAATCAAAAAAACCGATGAGAAAATTGATAGTGAATTGGCAAGCGGTGTATCTTATATACTTGAAGAGAACCAGAAATCTATAAACTATTTGAAAGAAGTTGTTGAACAGAGTGTTGAGAGTAGTTTAGAGTATTTAGAAGGAGAAATTGACAAGCTAAAAAATAACTTTTCTTCTATAATCAACAAAAAATTAGACGAAACGAAAATTGAAAATGAAAAATTGACTGGGGCCATTCATGAGAAGATTGATAATGAAAAGCAAACTCTGGAACGAATAGGTTCAATTCTCTTCGGTGAAGCGAATAGCACTTTAAACAGTAATATTAAAAATACTAAAGAAACGGTGTATAAAAACCGGGAATCAATACTTGAAAATGTTTCAGAATTAATAAAAACAATTAGGGATGCCAAAGAGAGGGCTATCAAAAGCACATCAGAAAGTATACAATCAGAGATTGAAAATTGTAGAACCAAAACTGAAATTTTGAATGAAGAAATTGTAAATCTAATGGATAAGCAAAAGGAAAAACTGTTGAATGATATAGAAACTACTAAACTTGAAACAGAAGAAACAATTCAGAAAATAATGCAAGAAAACAGCTCTATAATAAATTCAACGAAAGAAGAAACATCAAAAGTAATTAACCAAAATTCCCAAAGAACAGAAAAAACAATAAAAGTTACTGATAACTCATTAACAAACTTGATAAATAACCATATCAAGAATAGTGAAGAACAAACAGAGTATCTAAAATCTAATCTGGTCGAATCCCTAAACAAGTATCTAGAAGAGCTAAGAAATACAATTTTGAACTCTAAACATGAGTCATCCCAGTTAATTAAAAATCAGTTAGAAGATTACAAAGAAACAATTGGTGAAGCCCAAACAAAACTAGTGGAAGCAATAAATAACATTTCTCAAACACTAAAAGACACGACGAAGGATATTCAAAACAAACTTGCTGAAAATCTAATCAATCATGAAAACAACTTTAAAGAAACAACGGAAAAAATCCAGAAAAATCTTAACTCAAGTCTCGAAAAAACCGAAAACAATATCGCGACACATATAAGCAAAACTTCATCTACAATTACAGAAATATTTGAAAAAACCGAAAAGGATACGGGCAAAACAGCTGAACTCCTCACTGCGGCTTGGAAGAAACTAGAAAAAACAAAGCCAAACGAAATCCAAAAAACCTGGCACCTAGTCACTAAGGAATCAATAATAACTCACATAACAGACATGGTCAAAAGAGCCTCCAAAACAATAACAATAATAGTTCCAAACATTCAAGACATACCCCTTGAGGAGATACTGGCAAAAGAAGAATTCGTAATGATACATATAGTAACAGATTTTTCGGATGAACAAAGAAATGACCTGAAAAGGCTTTTGCAAAAGAAAATCAGAATATGGAAAAGAACCGAGGGAGATATGTATTGTTGCATGAGAGACCAACAAGAGACACTTCTAGCACCTTTAATAGAAACCGAAATCCCCATTGCTGTGGTTAGCGAAGAAGAGGGATACGCCAAAGTTTACCAGAGCATTATACTGCCCAATGTAATAGCCAAATCTAAAGAAATTCAATCCTAAAGACAATCTGAATATACCCTCTAAAACTATACCTAAAAATTTTTATTTAAAACCTACGAGGAGAATATTCTGAATTCCATCCCTGGCATCAAGTATTATCGATAAAACCTCATAGAAATTCATAAATACCCTTCTTGGCGCTTCACGGTGTTTTCTTCTGGCTCTTTGGAAGTGTAGCGTATGCTACTTG
>DXJA01000495.1 GCA_019056875.1 Candidatus Jordarchaeum madagascarense | reverse complement strand
TTGCTGAATTTTTAAAACTGGGAAAATTTGTTCAAGTAAGATTTTTAAATTAATTTGGTTGAAGGTAGGGATTGAAATTTCATTATCTTTACTAATCATTATTTATATCAGATATTAGCTAGGTTATCTTAAAATACTTGTTTGATTTATTTCTATGAATTTGTTAAAGGGGTGATTTTTGTGGAGAAAAAGGTAAGTTTTTACTCTGCTGGGCTCAAGTTGGCAGGGATTGTCCGTACACCTCAAGATTATGAGAAGAGTCAAAAAAGGCCTGCAGTTGTCTTGTGTCACGGTTTCACCGGGATTAAGGAATGGTTGATTCCCCCATACGCCGAAGCGTTTACTAAGAAGGGTTTCGTTACTCTCACATTTGACTACCGGGGGTTCGGAGAGAGCGAAGGAATCAGGGGGCGTCTTATTCCTATGGAACAGGTGGAGGATATTCGGAACGCTATTACATTTATGGAGACCTTGGAGGAGGTGGATGAGAACAGCATTGGATTGTGGGGAACTAGCTTCGGTGGAGCAAACGTAGTCTACACTGCGGGAATTGATCCGAGGCCCAAGTGTGTGGTTAGTCAGGTTGGTTTCGGTGATGGTGAGCGTACGGCTAGAGCTTATCTCTCAGAAGATATGGTAAGCTTTTTCTTGGAGGCGATTAAGCAGGATCGTCGTAAGCGGGTGTTAACCGGGGAGAGTATCTATATTAAGCAGACCGACGTTTTGTCAGATCCAGAATCTGTAGCGGTACTTACTAGGGATGTTAAAAAGTTGCCCAGACTTGAAACCATGCTTCCCATGGAGTATGCTGAGAACCAGATGATATACAAGCCCGAAAACGTGGTGCACTTAATATCACCAAGAGCCCTGCTACTGATTCAGGCTGAAAAGGATCCCATTATTCCTTTAGGGGAGGCGAGAAGCCTATATGAGAAGGCGGGTGAACCGAAAAAATTAGTGACCCTAGAGGGCGTTACCCATTTTCAAATCTATGAGGATAAAGGTTTAGAAAAATCAATTCATTTTGGCTCTTGATTGGTACGAGAAATACTTATAAGCACTAAAAGTTTTTATTTCTTTTTTGGGCACTATAATCCTGTGAATGGCGCCTAGTCGAGAAAAAAGCCTGAAATATCAGGACAAATCGAGTTTTTTAGAAAAGGGATATAATTCGATTATACGATTTTATTATTGTGAGCTTACTGAATTTTCGTGTTGGGTTGGATAAGTTATGCGCCGCGTGGAAATTACTAATACCGGGATACCTCTTTTGGATTCATTGTTGAGTGGGGGATTCTTATCAAATTCAATTATAGTCATCTCCTACCAGACAGAGTTTAATTTTTGGGCGTTTGTTTATCGAATGATATATAAAATTTTAAAAGAAAAATTGCACTATATCGGGGTTGGATTTCACCTGTCACTTGGAGAAATTCTGGATAGTTTTAAGAGTTTTATGTCTTCCGAAAAATTATTGAAAGAAGGTATTGAAATCGTTGAAACTATGGGTTTTAACTTTATCGACTGTTTCAATATACCTAAGGTTGGAGAAGATTTAGAGAAAGATGGTATTCATTACGTTTCTAATCCCTTTAAAGTGGATAAACTCCTATCGGTGATGTCGAATGTTAGGGAGAATGTGCCCAAAGATAAACAAGTAATCTGGTCTTTTTACGATCTGACAAATATGAGCATCGGTGTCCCTGAGGGTGACTTGGTTAAGTTCTGCAGGAGAGCCTTCCGCTACCACAAGCAGCGTGGAGATCTAGCAATCTATTATTTGAATGAGAAGGCCCATTCGAACATGTTTTTTGCTAAGATTTACCAGTTATCGGATGTTTTCATCAAGTTTATTTCTGAAGAAGCACCAATGGGACTGATTAGTGGTGTTCAAGTCATAGAGGGAGTTTTTCCTTTCGAATCCAAAAAGGTCTTTTATGATGTAGATAAAAATGGAGAGATTCAAATCATAACTAATAAAATGGATAGCAAACCACGAATGCCGATACTCAGTCCACCCACAGAGCGTTTCGAGAGTAGAAAGGGTGAGATCGCGTCTAAAATTATTAAAACCGGAATTCCTAGGATTGGTTCCTTGTTGGGAGGTGGCATGTTATCGAATTCAATAATTGTTGCTTCCTACCAGTACGGTGTTAGAGTTCTTGAACCCCTCACTCAAATTTTTCAAAGCCAGTTTGGTGAAAAAAACCAAATAATTATGATTAACTATCACTTCTCATCGCAGGAGATTGAACCCCGCTTAAAAATGTTGGAGCGGGCATCTGATATACACAAAGGATCGGCGAAAAGCCTTTCATATGGCAACGTGATTTTTATTGATTGTTTCAATATACTCGAAAGTGAAACAGATACACAGAGGAATAACTTTTATTCTATCTCCAACCCTTTCGATGTGGATAAACTCTTATCAGTAATGACGAAGGTTAGAAACAGTATTCCAGAAGATAAGTCAGTTTTATGGGTGTTTATCAGTCTAACCGACATGAGCGTTGGCGTCCCTGAGGATGAGCTGGTGAAGTTCTGTAGAAGAGCATTCCGTTACCATAAATTTTGCAGAGATCTTGCAATCTACCTGTTAGTTGAACCGGCTCACTCTGAAATGTTCCGTGCGAAACTCTACCAGTTGGCGGATGTTTTCATCAAGTTCCTGGGGGAAGAAAAGCCTGAGGGAATAAGTACCAGTCTTCAGATCTTGAAGGGAAATTTCAACTTTAGCTCAATAAAGACCAGATACCAACTGGATGAGAAAAGCCATATCCAATTCGTGGAAGACTAACAAACAAAATTTAATTTTCTAAACGCATTTTCAACTTCCTCAACGCTTAACCCCAAAATAGGTAACAGGTACATGGTGCGTAGTATTTTAACCCTTGAGGAGTTCATTTCTCATTCCCTCGGGTTCCGACTCAAACTCTTCAACTGTTGTTTCAGCGAATTTTGACCCTTTAATGGCGCCAGTTCGAAGCATTTACTATTTTTTGTATAATTTTGTGTTATAAGAAAAAAATATAATTTTGTTATACTATTTTACTATTGTGGAAAATATTTTTTGAATTTGGGTTTGGGCGGAAAGGCTATGGATAGCTTGAAAATTAGTAATACGGGGATTTCTGTCTTAGATTCTTTGTTGGGTGGTGGATTCCTATCAAACTCAATTATAGTTTTTTCCTATCAACCAGGCTCTAAAATTCGGGCGTTCATTCTCAATTTTGTGTTAAACACTTTAAATGAGAATTCTCACCTAATTGATGTTGCCTTTAATTTAACATTGCAAAAAAATTTAGAACCAGTAAAAGATGCTATGGAAAAATCCGAATTTTTTGAGAAGGCTATGGGTGTTCTTACATCTAACCACGTAAGTGTTATTGTCTGTTTCAAAATAGTACATGAATAGGATTCACAAAAAGGTAAAATCCATTATGTTTCTTGTTTCTAACCCCTTCAATGTGGAGAATCTTCTATCGGTGATGGCTAGAGTCAGGGAGAGCGTTCCCGGCGACAGGAAAGGGTACTGGTATTTTCGGGATCTAACAAGTATGAGTATTGGCGTACCTGAGGATGAACTGTTAAGGTTCTACCGCAGAGCTTTCCGATACCATAAATCATTCGGAGACCTAGCACTCTACACAATGAATGAACAAGCTCATTCAGAAATATTCTGCGCAAAACTATACCAGCTACCAGATATTTACTTGAGGTTCTTGGGTGAAAGCACACGTGAGAGAATAAAGACCAGCGTTCGGGTATTGAATGGTGTCTTCAACTTCAACTCAAAAAAGGCTAAATATATAATTGACGAAAAGGGTCAGATGCAATTGTTGGAAGAGTAACAAAAAGTATTAAAAAACTAGCAGTCTTTTTTTGAAAAATCTATAATTCAATCTCCACCAATCGACAAATCCTTTGAAGAGTAGCAAAGAAAAAGGGCTTCCCCCCACCGTTTTGTTTTTTTCTTTGGGTTACTTTTTTAATCCCTTAACTCTCTCTTCAAAACCTTCCCGGTTAAGCTCATAGGCAAATCCTTGCGAAACTCAATGATTTTGGGTACCTTATACTTGGCTAAATTATTTCTTAGGAACTCCATGATTTCTTCCTTTAATTCTGGACTCTCTTGATAGCCCTCTTTTAGAACTATATATACCTTCACCCGCTCACTACCCGGACGTTCTGTATCCGGTATTCCGACAGTTGCAGCGATAGCCACTGCGGGGTGCTCATGAACAATCTCATCAACTTCTCTGGAGAATACTTTGTATCCTGAAACGTTAATCATATCTTTTGTTCGGTCCACTATGTAGAAGTAACCGTCCTCATCCATGTAGCCCACATCACCTGTGTAAACCCAACCATCCTGAAGAGCATTGGCGGTTTCTTGGGGCTTGTTCCAGTAGCCTTTATAGAAGACCTGGGGTCCATACACAGCTAATTCTCCCTTTTCACCAACGGGCAAGGCCTGTCTGGTTTCAATATCCACGACCTTAACCATGGTGTCTGCGAGAGGTATACCCACAGAACCGGGTTTTTTGGTTCCTTTGAAGGGCATAATTGTGGCGCCGGGGCTTGTCTCAGTGAGTCCCCAAATCTCCACCACCACACCTTTTGTTTTGGTCTGTATTTCCTTTATAATTTCCACTGGCATCGGAGCTGCGGCGCTTAAAAACTGTTCTGCATTGACGACTTCAGATTCAAAGAATTTTGGGTTGGCTAAGAGCATCATGTACAGTGTGGGTACATTAACTATCCACTTGGGTTTATGGTCGTTTATCATCTGGATTATGAAGTCGGTGTCTCGGGGATTCCATATCAGGCACTGAGCAGTACTAATTGTTACTGCTACAAGATTAACGATCAGACCTGCCACATGGAACATGGGGAACGCTGAACAGAAGGTATCCGTCCCAAAACTGGGATTGAACCAGGTGTACACCTGATATATATTGGTAACAATGTTTCGATGGGTGAGTACAACTCCTTTGGGCAAACCGGTGGTGCCCCCCGTATATTGTAGGATGGCTTCGTCTTCCTCGGGAACTATTTTTAATTTGGGGGGCTCTGGCGGGTGAGTCTTGATTAGGGTGAGAAAGTTTTTTACGCCTTCCCTTTTTTGGGGTTCTGCTAAAGGACCCTCTTGCTG
>DXJA01000055.1 GCA_019056875.1 Candidatus Jordarchaeum madagascarense | reverse complement strand
TATGCTTATGAAGGGTATTATATAAATTATTGACTGTAATCCTGAAGCCCAGTAAAAAAACACTATGACTGTGTTAATGGCAGCGTATAAAAATGTGAATTTTGTACCGAATGTATAAGAATAAATTTTCAGGTCTAGTACTCCATTAGCAATTATCAAATTGAAGAAGGTTACAACGCCTAGAACAAATGCAATAAAGGGAAAGCTTTGAACTAATTGAGTGGCAACCAAAAACACAAAAAGGGGCTCAGGGACTACCAGTAAAAATTCAGAATTCAGGAAACCCACTAATCAAGGTTACCGCCCAGTAAGGGGTTTCACGGTTTATTTGAATAAATAAAGATAATAGAATAGATAATCCTACTACAGCCAATATCGCCAAAGCAATAAATAGAAAGCCTATGACTCTAACCCCTAAAGGTCTCTTGCTATTTTCATTAATTTCAACCAACCCTCATTCATAGTATAAGCAATGATTGCAATAAAATATTATGCTACTGAAACTTTTGCAGAAAAGAATTAGAAGTAAAATCCAAAAAATATATACCTCCCACACACTAATGATACAGTTAAAACTGTTTCACATATTCATTAATAAATGATTATTTTATGAATCTCCCTGTTCATTCTGTACTGCTTTTCTCATAGCGGTAATAGCGTTTTCTATTTTCTTAGCGGTGGACTTCATCATCTGTTGAATCATTCTTTTATGCTTATCCACGGTCTTTTCCAAAGTGGGATGTAATTTCAGATATCCGAACTGAAGACAGCGCCAGCAATGTATAAATCCTTCTTGAAGAGTTGTTCCACACTCGTCACACACCCATTCTTTAAACCGCTTTGCCCCTGGCGGCATCATTTCATCCGAAGTCACTAACATACACATAACTTCTTTTTCATTTTCTTCCACAGCATACATTAGCTTTCCCGTGAGATCCGTCATCTCCTGATGAATCTCCTTCACAGCTTCTACAAATGTCAGCTCCTTCTCAGTTTCACCCTTCAAATTTGCACCACAATATAAACAGAATAAAGCATCCCGCGGAACTTTCCTACTACAAATGTTACACCGCAGTCCTGTCCTCTCCTACATTTCTCTCATTTTCACAACAATCCTTTTAAGATAAAGACATTAAGATTAGTTTAATCTAGATTGTATATTTACCATTATAAGATTAGTGTGAGTGGCTAAAAGGGAATATAATTAAAAATTTCCAGAGATATAAGCATTAAATAGTAAAATAAATGGACTCTAATTAAGGTGGAGATGAGCATTGGAAGAACCTATACCCAAAGATGTCGCCCTCCAATTATGCGAAGAGATTCGGGCGGAGAACGCCCGTAAAAAATTTGGATCCGGAAAAATGATGTGCTGGGGCTGTATCAAAGCTACCAAAGAAAACGTGGAGGGGCGATGCGTATTCTCAAATGAACTCAACAGAGGATGCTATCAAGTCAATAACCGCTACGATAAAAAGTATAGAAAACGAACATAAGAAGTTCAGAAACTGACTAACATGAATTGCGAAAATCCACTTATTCAACATAATTATTTTTATACTAGTTTTTAAAGTATGTAATCATCTCAATGCTTCAAAATTAAGTATTTTAAGAGTGTTAAGGAGAACGATTTTGTTGAAAACGCGAATAACCGAATTATTTGGAATCAAGCACCCAATCCTGTGTGGAGGAATGCACCGCCTTTGTGTACCAAAACTGTGTGCAGCGGTTTCCAATGCCGGAGGTTTAGGCAGCCTTACCGCCTCCACGTATCCCGAGAAGGAAGATTTTGTGAAAGCTATACGTGAGGTGAGGAAACTCACCGACAAACCATTCTGGTGTAATGTAACCATGCTACCCGCCGTACATTTGAGTGAAGAAAACTACAAGAATTACTTTGACGCCATAATCGAAGAGAATGTGTCCGGGGTGGAGATTTCTGGTATGCCCGTAGACCGACTGGCGAATGGGGAGTACTTGGATAGACTCTTGGAAGCCGATGTTAAGCTGGTACACAAAGTGGGAGCCGTTCGACACGCCAAACATGCAGAAAAGGTCGGCTACAGCGCAGTCATCGCGGCGGGAATAGAAGAAGGAGGACACCCCCTGAACGAAAACGTAGCAACCACTGTGATGACCCCTCGCATCGCTGAAGCAGTGAAAATTCCAGTCATTACAACTGGAGGAATGGTAAATGGCCGTAGCCTAGCAGCAGCACTCTGCCTAGGCGCAGAAGGCATAATGATGGCCACACGCTTCATCTGCACCAAAGAATGCGATGTCCACCCCAATGTTAAACAGGAAATCATTCGCCGACAAGAAAACGAAACCGTACTCTACGGAAACACCATCGGCCTCCAAGGACGAGCCCTGCTAAACGATTCAATAAGGAAAGTTATGGAGATAGAGGAGCGCAAAGGCGGACTTGAAGAGATACTGCCCCACATAGCCGGCACGTGGGGACCCGAAATATGGGAAAAAGGGAACATGAACATAGGATTAATCCCCGTGGGACAATCAATAGGACTAATCAATGATGTAGTCTCCTGTAAGGAACTAATTGAGCGAATTGTTAGGGAAGCCGAAGAAATCATCGACAAAGTCAAGACAAAGCTCTAAACAAAACAGAGAAAAAGGGATTAGTCAAAGGACACCCTTGATACTGTTTACATGTCCGAGCTTTAGTCGCTGTTTATAAGCCATATTAATGACCGGGCAGAAAATCCATAGAAACAAAAAAATAAAGAGGGTGGCGGAGACAAAGCTCCCGAATAATCGCTTAGAAGTCCGTTAACTCCCTATCACGTTTTCACCCTACGGAAGTAGTAGAACAAAACAACGGCAAGCACTGCACCCACAGCGGCAATGCTCAGAACAGCGTAAATCGCGGGACTAACGCCACCCTGCGTGCCAGACAAAAACAGCAGGGGGAGCATTGTTTGAAGCGGTGTAGCTTGCCAAGAAGCCACTGTGAAATTCTCAAAGTGTGACGTAGACATATCAACTATTCTTGGGTTACTCGAAAATGTGGCTACCTTAAACATAGTAGAGTACCACACAGTGACATTGGTGGTAACCTCGGTCAGCGAATCGTTTCCGGTGAAGATATTATAGGGGGCAATAATTACGGCAACCCCCCCTGAGTTGGTTGTGGGGTCTATGCCTCCAAAATATGGTGTAGCATAAATCTGTTCTCCGTTGGTCACAACCAGAACCTCTGCGCCGGGGAAAGGTAGACCCCCAGACTCAGTGACGTTTACAAACAGAAAGTTTGCCACCACGCTAGTATTAAAATAATTGTTGATACTATTAGTAGTCCAGTTGTATGCCAGTGAAAGCGATGTACAGTTTATAACAGTGTTATCAAAGAGATTGTTGCCATCAGAATCATCTAGGTAGACGCCATACTGGTTACTATTCAGTACTATGTTACCTGTAAGGTTGTTATAATTGGAACTCCACAAGTTAATACTGCTGTTGCCCTCAACGTACATGATAATGTTACCTGTAAAATTGTTGAACTGACTGTTTTTAACAAAAAAACCGATGTAGCCCTCAAAGATTGAGTTACGCGCAAAGGTGTTGTTATTCGCATTAGCCACTAGCTCGAAACCGTAAATGTCGTTGTATGAGAGAATGTTGTCCGTGAAATTATTGCCCATGCTACCCCACACACGGAAGCCTATGCTGTTAAATATAGCGGAATTACCCATAAGAGTATTGTTGTCTGAGTCAGGATAAATATAGAAGCCACCGTAGACGCTGTTGTCAAAAGCAGTGTTACCCGTAAGATTGTTGTCGTCGCTATATTCCACCCAGAAGCCGGCGTTACCGTTGCTTGTGGCGGTGTTATTCGTAAGATTAACGTTCGAGCAGTCTCTCAGGTGGAAGCCGGTGTAGCTGTTGGTTATTGCTTCGTTGTTTAGGATTGTGCCGCCATCTAACTGGTATAAGAACAGTCCTCTATAGCCGTTGATTATGGTGTTGTTCTCAATCCAAGTATTGTCCGCACTTACCAGGAATCCCTTCTGGTCGGGCCAAGAGCCGCTAGAGTGCCCGCACCACTCCACCAGGCTGTCGTTCATCTGGAATGTTGATCCGTTGACCACGAAGAAGTAGGGGTTGGATGGGTTGATGGCGGTTATGGTTGAGGACTCGTTAATATATAGTTCCCCCCCAGTAGTAACGTTAACGCCGTACTCGACGGGGTTGGTGCCGTTGTTTACGTTCAGTATGCAGTGCCTGAGGTGTAATTTTCCTGAACCTGTGATTGTGAGGTTTCCGTTGAGGGTAATGTTCAGGTTTTGAGAAACGTTGGAATCGCTTATTGTGGGGTTGTTCCAAGTGACGTCTGTGTACTGCTTCGATGGTGGTTGTGGGGATGACTGCGCCCGAAGACTTAGTGCGAAGAGAAGTGGGTTCTGCTGATTGTTCACTGGGCTCAGTGTCACAGCTAGGGGAGCGGCTACTGCGAATACCAGTAGTAACGCTATAATCAGTGTAAGGGTTCTTTTTCCTTTTGTCATCTGTTCTTTTCTCCCTTCTTTGGGTATTTTATTATAGCGCCCCTCCTCGGCGCTCCTACGCGTTTTAAGGGATGCTCTTCTTTGCACTGAATTAAGTCGAGTTATCATCCTTAATGCCGTTTTTCCCTTCGTAATAGTTGCTCCGATATAGATAAATAATCGGAATGAAAGTTATTTGTATAAATTAACTTATAAACATTTTTATTTATTATAACTTATCTTAAAATTTTGCTGATTTTTCTTAGAAGCTTTGGTTTTTTAAAAAAATGATTGGAAACGAGTTATGAAAAAGGGAAGGCTTTCCAGAAACTTTTTATTTAAGATTTTTTAAACTAATAATATCAGCTTTTAGAGCTTTTTCATATTGTTGAATTTTATTTGAAGAGGTGAGATTGTATTGAGTTTTTTCCGAGAAGATTACGATGAAATTATTCCCAGACCACCCTATATGTGGCCCAACGCACGGATATTAGCATCTCTTTACGTTTCGAAGCCGGAAATCATTCAGAAGATTCTTCCCCCACCCTTGGAAGCGGGGAAGGAAGGAATAGTCCTGATTTTCATTGCGGAGTATCCGGAGTCAAACTTTGGGGTGACTTATAATGAGTCTGCGATGTTTGTACAAGCCAGTTTTCCTGGCGAGCAGGGACGGATAGACGGGATGTACTGTCCCTGCATGTATGTTGACGATGACGTGGCTATGATTGGGGGACGAGAGATATACGGACTTCCAAAGAAGATTGCCAAAATCGACTTGAAAAAAGAAGGTGACAAGGTCGTAGGAACATTGGAACGTGGAGGAATAAAAATCGTTAATATGGAAGTCACATTAACTGGCAAGATGGAGGGCACCATAGGATTTGGACCCACCTTCTCTCTGAGAGTTTTTCCCAATCCAGAAATGGAAGGCTTAAGCCTAGCAGAAATTCTTTCCATTGACATCACCACCGAGCCTAAGGAAGTGCACACTGGAACAGGAACCATAAAGTTTGAGAAATCGGAAGCAGACCCCCTCTACGAGATAGAACCAGTCATGACCATGGCTATGATTTACACTATAGGAACCCCCCAAATGTCCAAGGGAACAGTTCTCCTAAGAGTGATGGGCGAAGACGCCGAGAAATATCTTCCATTCATGTACTCTCGAAGCTACTAACCATTTTCATTTTTAGAGGTGAAAATTTTGTTAGTTACGGAAAAAGCGTACAAGGAACTGGAAGATGTACTGGGAGCGGATTACGTTTCCGACCAGGATTTTGTAAGGCAGGCCTACTCCCGAAACGTGGATCCCGCTTTACCGGATCGTTGGCCAGACATTGTGGTTCGCCCCGAAACCACGGAGGAGGTTTCACACATCGTTAGGGTAGCGAACAAATACCAGATTCCTATGGTTCCCCGTGGCGGCGGAGCGGACCTAGTGGGAGGCTCAAAACCCATCGTGGAGGGAGGGATCGTCATCGATCTTACCCGTATGAACAAGGTCATTGAACTCAACGAGGATGTGGGAAACGTTGTAGTGGAGTGTGGTATTACCTGGGGTGAATTGATAGAATATTTGCACAAGAGGGGTTACACTACAGGCGTTGAAGGCCCTGGTTCAGGCATGAGTGCCACCATTGGCGGTGGGCTTTCAAACAACACCATTGGTTTTGGCTCCACTAAGTATGGACCTGTTTCCGATAACTGTATAGGTGTAGAAGTGGTTCTTCCAAACCCGGCGGGCGACATCATAATTACTGGTTCTGGTGCGAGTAAGTACGTGAAGAAGCCTTTCAGCCGGTGGGGTATGGGGCCCGATTTTACTGGTCTCTTTATGGGCGACGTGGGAACCATGGGTATCAAAACCAAGGCGGTTATGAAGATTTACCCATTACCGGAGTACAGAGAGGGGTACACATTCACTTTACCGGATGATTACGAATTCATGGTTAAGGTTACCCATATGCTTCAGCGTAGATGCAGCTGGGGGATTTCGGATATAACTCTCACTCCCTCAGCGGTGGTTATGATTTATTCTTTTACAGAAGTTATCAAACCTTGGAGAGACATGATGCTCATGAAACCCGTCTTGCTGGTGGGAGTAGAAGGGGATAATGAAAAGATGTTTGAGATTGCAAAAGACATTGTTCATGAAGAATTGGCGAAACCCGGCGTGACAGAACTCGGCCCCACCCTCAAGGAGGGGAATATTGCGGAATGGGTGGGGAAAAAGCAGGGTCAATGGCAGTACTTCCACGGAGTATTCGGCGTATATCCGGGTCACTTCAGCTGCACCACCTGCCACAAAGTCCCCCTCGACCAGATGCCTGAGGTTTTCAGAAAATCCGATGAGCAGACACTGCAAAAACAGGCGGAATATTCAAACTCTAATGTTGCCTCAGTTACCGCTGCCATAGTTTACATGATGCCCAGGGGGGAGTGCGTAATCGTTGGGGGAATGAGTGGCTGGAACAAGCCCGAAATGAGAGAAACCAATCTAAAATTGTGGAAAGAGAGACTCCACTTCCAAGTAAAGTATGGAGGAGTGCACTATTGGCTGGGAGAAGTCATAAGCCAAGCCATAATGGAGGCCGATGCTTTCCCACCCCAGTTTACCAAGTTCTACAAAGACTTGAAGAGAACGCTGGACCCCAATTTTCTGCTGAGCCCAGGCAAGTTCCACTTCTACAGTGCAGACAGAGGAGGATAAAAATGACTAAGACCCAAGAAGTAGAGAAACTGAGACACCTCAAAAAACTGGGCGATATTGTCTATGGCTGTGTTGCCTGCGGAGACTGCCGCACAGCGGTCAGATACACTGTAGGCAGATACAAAGTCTGTCCGGTGCTGGAACACACCCCGGGATTTGAACCCTTTTTTGCACGGGGAAAAATGCAGATAATACGCGGACTCCTAGAGGAAAAACTGCAACCCAGCCAAGAGTTAGCCAACGCTATATACCAGTGCACCACTTGTGGCGACTGCCACGCAACATGCCACCAGTCCATGGATCCCGACATCAGCCTTTCCATAGGCAGGTACCTAGACCACACTAAAATCTATGAGGCTCTCCGAGCAGATCTGGTTGATGCAGGCTATGGACCCATGCCCCGACACAGGAAAGTATTGGAGTGGTGTGAGAAAGAGCATAATCCTTACATGGAACTACACGAGAATCGAATCGCCTGGATACCCGAAGGGGTAGAATTGCCATCCAGAGGCGAGCTTGCATTCTTCATGGGATGCACCGAACCCTACAGACAACCCGAACTCATCCAAAAAATCATAAAACTACTACTCTCAGCAGGAGTTACGCCAGCTGTAATACACCCCGAAGAGTACTGCTGCGGCTCAATAGCACTAAGAACCGGTATGCACGACCTAGCAGAAAAGTTAGCCTTACACAATATAAAAGCATTCCAAGACGCCGGTGCAAAAGAAGTGGTCGTTCACTGTGCAGGATGCTACCGAACCCTCAAAAAAGACTACCCAGATATTTACGGAAAAGAATTACCCTTCAAGGTGGTTCACATAACCGAAATCCTAGATCGGTTACTAAAAGAAGGGAAGCTGAAACTCAGGGAGGATTTCAAAGGTAAGAAATTAACCTATCATGACCCCTGCCACATCGGGCGTCACTGCGATTTCTATGAACACCCACGAGAAATAATAAAAAAAGTGCCCGGCGTAGAGTTCATTGAGATGAAACGCAATCGAAACGCCGCCTGGTGCTGTGGAGCAGGTGGAGGAGTAAAATCAGGATTCCCAGATCTCGCAGAAAAAATAGCGCAAGTAAGAGTGGAGGATGCAAAAGAAGTCGGAGTGGATTACATTATAACCGTGTGTCCATTCTGCGAAAACAATCTAATCCCACCAGCAGAAAAAGAGGGTATACCAGTTTTGGACATAGTGGACTTGTTCGAAATTTAAAAGCTAAAGTTCATGTTGTATAGTTATTTTTCTGAGGGCTGACAAGAAAGCATCGTTTTCTTCCTTTGAGCCTATGGAAACCCTTATGAATTCGTGTGAAAGCTGGTTTGAAGGGTCAAAAACAATTATTCCCAGTTCTCCAAGTTTTTTTGCCGCGTGCGATGTATTAGTGTTCATCAATAAGAAGTTTGTGCAACTGGGGTAAACCTGCACTCCCATATTGGATGCTTCTTTTCTCACTCTTTCTCTTTCCTCTACGATTAGTTCTACATTTTTCTCCATGTACGTAGTATCCTTCAGAGCTTCTATAGCGGCGTATATGCTTGGTCTTGTAGGTCTAAGCGGAAGTTCTAAACTAGACAAAGCATCTAGAACATCTTTTCCAGCAATTAGGTACCCCAGTTTTAACCCCGCTAAACCGAAAGCCTTACTCATAGTTCTTACAACGAAGAGGTTTGAGTAATCCTTAACCATGTCGGCAATTGTGAATTGAGAGAATTCATAGTAGCCTTCGTCTACTAAGAGACGTCCGCTGATGCTTTCGCAAATCTCTTTAGCTGCATCTCTGTCAATGAGAATTCTTCCCGAGGGATTATTCGGGTTATCAATAACCACTAGAGACGCGTCCTTTGACTCTTCAATAAGAATGTCAACTGGTAAGCTAAAAGACGGCTCAGATAACTTAATCTTCAATATTTTTGTTCCGATATTTTCAAGATCTTCAGCTATGCGCGTAATCATAAAGAACATAGGGTCCACAATTACAACTTTCCCTTTCCTCGAAAAAAGATGAAGAATCTGCGCTATCAGCACTTCAGCTCCAGAACCCATAAAAATTGATTCCTCTTCCACATTTGAATAGGAACAAAGGAGGCTTCTTAATTTGTCCAGTTCGGATATTTTCGAGTATCTGTTTGATTCTGTTAAGGCCTTTCTTGCTGCTTTAATTATTCTTTCAGGTGGAGGATACGGGATTTCGTTTCTGTTTAGCTCTGTAACTTTGTTCAAAAGATCACCTTTGACCTTAATCAACTTTCATCATTACTTCTTCATTATAATTAGTTACCACCTTAATGTAGCCCTTTAATGTATCATCTACTTCAATATCACCTGTACCAACTCTTAAGCATGGTAGTTTACTTATCTTATCTCTTGTTGCAACTATTGTTATGTTCTTTTTTCCAATGGATTTTATAACCTTAGGTGAAAACTCTTGATTTCCCCTACCAAAGATGAAGCCTTGGCCTCCAATAGGGGATACAATAATTTTAACTTTAGCAAATTTTTCTAAAAGATCAAGTATTCCTTTCTCATTCAAGTCTTCACCCACAAGCCTTCCGTTGTAAATAGCGTCCACACCTAACAATGTCTTCTTAACATTTAGCTCATCCGCTATAGCTCTAGCCGTCGTCCCAGGTCCAATCAGATACAGCACATCCTCATCCATGTTCTCTAATATGTATTTAGCAATTGCACTTTGATTTTCTTTCGAAGACTCACTGCTACGCGTCGGTTCTTTGCTCGACTGCACAAGTCCCTCTACGGTGGGCACTTTCAAGTAGCCGTATAGTTTAACGTCCAATTTCGACTTCCTGAAGGCTTCTTCATTTATGTCTAAAACCTCTCTTTCCACGATACTCACAGTTGCTTCAAGAAACGCGTCAACCATCTCAGCGGCAGCCCTTGGGTTAACCGCAAAAACTGAACTAAACATTTTTACGCCAGATGGAACGCCAATAACAAGTATCTTCAAATCCACCACGTCGTAGATATCTCTTGCTGTTCCATCTCCTCCAACAAACACCAGCAAATCAATGTTCTCTTTTAACATCTCTTCAACAATTTTCTTCGTATTCTCAGCTGATGTTTCTTCACCACTAAGTGAGCCCACCACTGAATATTTGATATCAAAATTTTTAATGATGTTTTCACCCATATCTTCTGGAGCTGTTAAAATGAAGAGTTTGTCTTTATTTTTGATGTTAGAAAGGAATTGTTTCGCCCTTTCAGGAGTCACCGGCTTAGCTCCTAGCTTTAAGGCCTCGACATAAGCTTTACCATCAGTTCCCTTAAGCCCAACAGCGCCTCCCATTCCCGCTATAGGGTTTACTATAAAGCCTATCATCTTCATCTTATTTAATGTTTGACTTATAGTTAATAAAAATTTAGTGAAATTACAAAAACTTTAACGGACCTGGCGCTGCAAATTATATTTTTGATGAAAACGTCACGATAGATCTTATCCATACGAATAATCTTCTATTTCCCGAAGTTTGGGAGAAATGATATTCGGGGGGTCAAAAATAATGACCTTTGTTATAATGCTTATAGTAAGTAGTGAAATCTTTAGGAAATCTTGGGAATTTTTAATGAAGGATGCTAATAAAGGGTTAAGTTTTTCTGATAAATCAAGGGATATTGATAATATAATGAGTTTTTACAGCGACTTTGACGGATTGGTACCAAAAATATCTTAGTATAAAAAGAATTCTTTGAGTTCTAAAATTCTGTTTTACTTGATCAATACCAAGTTTTGCAATAAATTATTT
>DXJA01000494.1 GCA_019056875.1 Candidatus Jordarchaeum madagascarense | reverse complement strand
GCTGTGGAAAAGGCGCAGCTGGAACGCTTGGAACCCTATGTGAAGGAAAGTATAACTGAAATAAGAGAGAAGATGACGTTAAAGGCAAACCAGTTTGTTGACGAAGCGGAGAAAAAAGCCAAAACCAAAGGGGTAAAGGTAAAAAAATATGTTTTAATGGGAGATCCGGCGGAATTAGTTTGTGATCAAGCCGAGCGAGATGCGGTAGACTTGATAGTGGTCGGAACAAGGGGAGGCACTGGTGTTCAAAGAGTGGTGGTCGGAAGCCACGCAATAAGAATTGTACGCTGGAGTAAAAGACCTGTTTTAGTCGTTCGCTAAAACTGTTTTTGAATAAAATATTAGTTATCATATTAACCCCTATGGAAGGGGGCCTCTTTATGACTGGAAAAATAGCTATAATTTACTCTGACGATTATCTAAAATATTATCTCAGTCCTGAGCATCCATTACGACCCCAAAGATTAGCACTAGCCATTAGACTTATGAAAGAGATAGGCGTTTTCAACAATCAAAACGTGGTTCTCGTTGAACCCAGAGAGTGTGAAGTAGAAGATTTACTGCTTGTCCATAGTTCCGATTATATTGAGTTGGTTAAATCGTTAAGCAAAACTGGTGGGGGCTACTTGGATTATGGTGACACTCCCGCTTTTCTTGGAATGTTTGAGGTGACTAGAAAAATAGTGGGTGGCTCACTGAAGGCGGCGGATATGATAAATACGGGAGAGGCCCAACATGCCTTCAATATTGGTGGGGGTCTGCATCATGCAACAAGGAGTAGAGCATCTGGTTTCTGCGTCTTCAACGATATTGCTTGCACCATCCGCTATATGCAGAAAAAATACCACTTGGAAAGAATAATGGTGGTTGACCTAGATTGTCATCATGCAGACGGGACCCAAAATACTTTCTACTCCGAATCTGGGGTTCTAACTGTGTCCCTGCACGAGGATGGAACTTATCTATTTCCGGGATCGGGTTTCGTTTTCGAGGATGGTGCGGGAGAGGGAAAAGGTTACTGTGTAAACGTTTCCCTTCCCCCTTACACTTTTGACGAGGCTTACCTCTACGCTTTTAATGAGATTGTACCACCATTAGTTAGAGCCTATCAGCCGGATTTGATTTTGCAGCAGTCGGGAGTTGACGCTCATTACACTGATCCCTTGACTTCGGAGGCCTTGACAATCAGAACCTTCTTAAACACGTATAGAGCGATACATAGCTTGGCTCATGAGGTGTGTGATGGAAAATATTTAATCTTTGGTGGAGGAGGTTACCAAATAGGTGTTGTTGCCAGAGCTTGGGCTTCAATGCTCTGCGAATTGTTGGACATTCCTATACCTGAAGAAACCCCCAAGAGTTGGAGGGAATTCTACGAAAGCGTTTCAAGGGAGTTAGGGCTGGAACCTGCTGCGCCCATTAAGATGGGAGATCCAGAGGTGAAAGTAGAAGAAAAGGCAAAAAAGAAGATTTTAGAAGATGTGGAGCTAGTAGTGCAGGAGGTAAAGGAGAGAGTTTTTCCAACACATGGGTTAGACTTCTAGAAAAATAAGAGATTTTCTTCGGGAGGAATATGGTCCATTGATACCCTAATTTTTCATCATTTTTTATCACCAGTTTTTGCGTGTCCAGAGAGAATCATTTTTAGCCTACGCTTTTCTAATAATTAATTAGCGTTTGGTTGTTTTAATACCTAAAAGAATTTAGAGAGAGGACTTTCTGATGGCTCAAGTAAAGGGGAAAAACATTGTCATAGGAATGGATAACAGTTTCAGCATGATACGATATAATGATGTTCGCGTATCTTCAAAAGTTTGGTCACCGGGAGAGGAGAGTGTATCAAAAATCTTAGAGAAATACTATGTACCGCTTTCCTCGGAAAATGTGAAACGCTTGGAAGAGATGTTATCTGTCCCGGATAAATTAGTTAAAAGATGCGCCGGCGCTGTGACTGCGGCTATTCTAACCTTTGATGACCTGCTCCGAAGGAAACTCGGAAACCTTTTCTCGGTCTTCTTCTTTAATGATGATGTTTGGCCGGACCGTGAGAATAGAGAATTGGCTATTTTCAAGACCACTGAAGAGGATGCTCCTGAGGCCATTATTGCCATGCTGGATTATGGTCTAAACTGTAGAGGGGGAACCAATCTCAGTGGTGCCATCCAGAGGGGAGTCGAGCTGGCGGAAATGATGATTGATGAAAACCGGGTGAAACCAGTAATCTTTGTCCTGATTTCTGATGCGGGAGCCTATGAGAAGTCTGGAGACACTCCTGAGAAATTTCTACAAACTGTAACCAGTCTCCTAGGAGAAAGAAGTGATGTTCACCTAAACTGTATCAGCATAGGCGAAAACGCACACCACGACCTATTCAAGCAAGCTGCTGACATCGCGAATGGGAGAAACCTGGCGCTGTCCTCGCCCGATCTCAGCCAGATCACAAAGTGGATAAAAGATCTATATTCGGATGTTGCCCCGGCTCCTTCGGTTAAACCTAGTCTTTTTTCAAGAGAATTCAAATGTCCCCATTGTGGCAAAAAAACCAGCCAAACAGATATTTGTTCAAATTGTGGATGGAAAATCTGTCGCAAATGTGGTAACGCGAGTCCACCGGATTCCAAATTCTGTTCTAAGTGTGCATCTCGCCTGTAGAGGCGTGGTCTGTAGAGGCGTGTTCGTATTAGTATCTTTCTTTTATATTTTTCATCCGAAACCTTT
>DXJA01000493.1 GCA_019056875.1 Candidatus Jordarchaeum madagascarense | reverse complement strand
TTTCTCCTCTGTGAACGTTTTCTTTTTTAGGATGAAGCGGGTAGCGAAACTTATTCTCCCCTGCTTTGGCTGCGCATCGCTGACTTTGAAAGCAAAATCTGGGAAAACCAGTTGATCGAATAAATAATCTCCTTTCTTAACATAAATTCCCGCCCATTGCTCTCGGGCGTATGCTTGAAACAGTTCAATATCATCCGTCAGCAGTGCAATGGGGGAGTCTTCTCCGACGATACGAAAAGGATAACCCGATGGTTGAAGCTCAACAACCGAAAGAGATTGAACACGGCTTCTCCTGCTTTCAGGCTTTTCCCGAACAGCGGTAGATAAATGTCGAATCTTTTCACTCTTTTCTTTCAAGAATGTCTCACCATCTAATTTGTAACACTAATGTAGTAAATTCACACAATTCCATTTCTATAATTCTATCTCATGGAGCTCAATAATTTTTAGATTTAAAGGTTTCTTTGTAATATTTTCTTGTCTCACTCCTAAAATATACTCTACCCCTTTTTCCTGCGATATATCCACCAGCCTCTGAGTAATAACCCCGTCAAGAAGAATGGCCCTCACCGAGTCTATTCCCTTCAGATACTCCGCCAGTGATAATACATCAATTTCTTCAATTAACTCAAAGTTTTCCCCTAAAAGGATAGCCTTGTTCGAGCCTTTGACACCAGACAAATAGTCGAAGATAGGTTCAGGAAGTTTAATTTGCGGAGGAATTTCAGGCCTTTTGGGCCCTTTCTCCTCCCTTTCTTTTTCTCTTCTTCTATCTTTTTCTCTCTCCCTTTCTTTTTCTCTCTCCCTTTCTTTTTCTCTCTTCTTTGGCTCCTCCGCCTCTATTTGCTCTATAGGTAGTTTGTTTCTTAACGCCTTAACCAATTCTTTTTGGCTGAGTTCTTCAACTTCCCTCCCTAGAGGGGCGCGAGCCACGTAATCTATATCCGCTACTTGTTGGAGTTCTTTTAAAATTAGGTCTCCACCTCGATCCCCGTCTAGAAAGGCAGTAATTGTTTTTTTCTTGGCGAGATCAATTATAGTCTTCGGTACACTTGTGCCTTCCACTGCAATCACGTTTTTATAACCACATCTTAAAAGGTTAAGAACATCCGCCCTTCCCTCAACTACTATTAGATCATCAGAAGAATCCACGCTTGGTCCCGAGGGCAAATCCTCAGAACCATACTTTGCGATCTCAGCAACTCGAACAGCGTCCATGACTTCGTCGGTAAGTTGCTGGCTCTCTGGGGATACGTCTTCAGCCCACTTCCGAATAATATCCGCCGCTCTCTGAACAATCTTCTTCCTTTTTACTTCTCGAACATCCTCAATTATCTCCAGAGTAACATGAGCCATGCAAGGCCCGACCCTGTCAACGGACTCTAAAGAGGCTGCCATCATCGCGGTTTCAACCTTATCTAGACTCGAAGGAATTATCACCGTACCAGTTGATTTGCCACCATGCGACTCTATATTCACCCTTATTCTCCCTATTCTTCCCGTTCTCTGAAGCTCACGAAGATCCAATTCGCTGCCTAAGAGTCCCTCGGTCTGTCCAAAAATCGCTCCAACCACATCTGGCTTTTCTACGACACCCTCTACATCCATCTTAGCTTTTATAATATATTTTGTTGTGCTAAACTCATTTCGATTAACCATGATAAGCGTCACCTCCATGATAAATAAAGACGTGAAATTAGCAAGTTTCAATTAGTAATTGTGAATTTTATGAAGCGTTAAAGTAAAGATACAAATTATTATCATTTAACGATACTTTTCGGAATAATTATGTCTTTCTCTTATAAACGATGAAGCGTTTTACTATTAACGAGAGTATTTTTCCCCGTTTTGTTTTGAAGGGTAATATAGGAAGATGCCAACCCCTCTATGTCGCAAGTAATCCTTGAAGTCAAGTTTTTGAACCTCCTCCTGAAACTCTGTGTTAAATCAACCTTGCGGCGACCCAGATATCGAAAGATACGCGATGCCAATTCCTGTCCTTTTCGGTCAAAGTCGGTCAAAATTAAGAAGTTATCGAACTGAGCGAGCTCTTCAGCAATTTCTAAAAGATTTTTCCCAGATAGTTTAAGTACGGGTCCACTAATACCCAGTGTTCTCAAACTTCTCTCATCCTTGTAACCCTCAACAATAATCGGAACACCGCTTTCAGAAAACATCTTCAGCATTGAGATTAACTGATCCAATTCATCAAAGAGATTATTAGAAAACATGCCCAACCGTCCATATTAAGAGGAAAAACCATTAATAAACTCTCTGAGCACATATAAAGCTGAACAAAATAAACTTTTCTTATGTCCTTAAATACCTGTCAATACCCTTTGTAAAGGAAATCATCACCGTGTTACCGTTACCTTTTTTAAAGTTTCCAGAAGATAACAGGCTTCACTATCCTTCTCGAAATGTCTCCTAACATTTTTCAAAAGATCAATAAGCGCCTCTGCAGTGGCTTGTTTCAAATCTAGGGGATGAAGCTCGTCACTAGCATAAGCTGATTTTAACTCATCAAAGTTCACAAATTCTATATCCCCTCCAAATTTATCCTTACGTTCTATATGAAGCGTAAAACCCTCTCTGGAGAAAAGGAGAAGCCGATTTATTTCAATCACCGGATTAAATTCTACCTGTCTCGGCGGACAAAAGGCCGCACCAATCTTTGTTCTTATCTCCTCCGGTGTATCATGAATAAATATCGCTGTTTGAGGTTTGGATTTCGACATCTTGGCATCCATTAAAGCATCCTCATCCCCCGCTTCAACCTCCATCCTAGACAACCCTTCCAAACCAATAAGAAGAGGCGTGTGAACCGCCACCGGCTTCCAATCCAAGCCCAACTTCGTAGTCAGCTCTCTAGCAAGTATATGAGCCCTTCTCTGATCCGTTCCCCCCAGACACAACCTAAAACCAGAATATATAATATCAGCCACCTGTATGCAGGGATAAAGCGTTTTCGAGTAATCCGACTCCGCCTCATCCACCTTACGCCCCATAATACTCATAGCCCTCTTAACCCGGGCAAGCGTAGTGTTCTTAGCAACATTTATCATAGTAGCCCAATAATCCAAATCATCCATAAGATCCTCCGCCTTAGGAAAATGAATCCTTCCAACATTTACACCCAATGACTGCAAACAGTGTTCAATATACTTCGCACACATGTGTATAATCTCCATATTCCCTCCAAATTTGTCATTAATCTTCGCATGCCACGTTGCCTCAAGAACATACATATCAAAATCTGCCAAAACTAAATCCTGAACCTTCCAAGCCCAAATCGCCCAACCCAAATGAAATATTCTGGAACCCTAGAATACTCTAAAAGGTTTGTCCAGAGGGCTCAATCCCAATATAGGCTTTAGGACGGCTCTCCACCTCAAATAAATGCCTCAAATCCTCAACCGTGATAACCTCGTTTAAGCCACGTAACACCATATGAACCCGTTCTTCAGTATCCATCAAATTTACCTCCAGTTCAACAACTCAGTATTCAAACCACAGTATTAACAAATGGTTGCAATCAAATATCTGCGAAATTTAATCATAGAACCTTAATTAAAACTTTCCTAAAATACAATACTCGAAAGCAGAATTCTTGAAATTAACCCACCCATAACATAACCACAAAGACATTTTACAATAATCGAAAAACGACAACCACAATTCTACTAAAGGCAAAAGTTCCTTTAAAAAATATTTAGATAAAAAGAAAAAAAGAAGAAAACTATACCGTTCCTTCTGTCCACCCTGAAAGATAGGCTTCTTGCTCCGGAGTCAGAACATCGAGCTTAAGGTTCATCGCCTTACACTTTAATTGAGCCACAGTCTTATCGATCTCCTTCGGGATGTCCAGAACCACACTACCCATTTTAGATAATGGCTCTTTGTTCTTGACAATCCACTCCACAGCCAAAGCCTGGTCAGAAAAGCTCATATCCATAACCTCACTTGGATGCCCTTCAGCACAAGCCAGATTTACAAGCCTACCTTGGGCAAGTAGGTAGATTTTTCTCCCGTCTTTCAGCGTGTATTCGTCAACTAGAGGTCTTAACTCACGTTTACCGACACTAAGCCTCTCCAAGTCAGGTATATTTATCTCAACGTTGAAATGACCGGTGTTACAGAGTGTTACCCCGCTGCGCATTTTCTCCATATGCTCTGCTCTAATCGCCGAAATATTTCCAGTTGCAGTCACGAAGATGTCGCCCACCTCAGCAGCCTCAATCATGGGAAGAACATCGAATCCTTCTAAAGCCGCTGTTAATGCCCTGTGGGGGTTAACTTCGCAGATGATGACTCTTCTCGCTCCCAGCCCCTTGGCTCTCAGTGCTACACCTCTGCCGCAATGACCAAAACCGATGACTACGAAATTTTTGCCGGCTATGAGGTCTGCTGTTGCTCTTAGTATGCCGTCGATGGTGCTTTGTCCGGTTCCCCACAGGTTATCGAATTTGGGCATAAACACTGGTGTTTATGTTTCCCATTTTGTGGGGGTGTCATTAGTCGCTAAAATCGGATATTCAAGGACGCCATCTTTGGCCATGGCTCGCAACCTAATTACGCCGGTGGTGGTTTCTTCGGCTCCGGCCCACACGTTGTCTGCCCAGTCTGTTCTTTCTCCAATGGTTTTTTTGATTATATTTATTTCTTCTCCTGGGTCTCCTCTCTTTAGTTTGATGAGCGAGGACACTAGGTCGGCGCCGTCGTCTAGAGTAATGTTAGGTTCTCCCTTAATTACGTTGGCTACTGCTCGGTAGTAGCCTTCATAGTCCATGCCTTTCCAGGCAAAGGTGTTTATACCGTTTTCTACTAGTGCGGCGGCTACGTGGTCTTGGGTTGATAGGGGGTTAGAAGCACATAGATAGACCTTAGCACCACCTGCCTTCAAAGTTTTTGCTAGTACCGCAGTTTCCTTGGTTACGTGGAGGCATGCTCCTACTGTGGTATTTTCAAGTGGCTTTTCTTTCTCGAATCTTACTCGTATTTCATCGAGAACTGGCATGTGGGCTTCTGCCCATTCGATTGTGCCTTGTCCGCTGGTAGCCAGTGATAAGTCCTTTACTTCATAATTTTCTCCTTTTGTTGTTTGAGCCATTAATTTCACCTCTTATGAGGTATGTTTTGATTCTCTTTGTAGGCAAAGCTTATAAAGGTTATATATATAGTACTGGATAGTTTGCACAGGAAATGATGCTTTTTGTGTGATTTTTATGCGGTTGGATGGTGTTGAGGAAGCTGTTTTGAATCTTCTGTTGGAGGATTCTTCTCTTGGTGTTAAGGATTTGGCTGAAAGGCTGGGCAAGAGCCGAAACCACGTAGCTAGGTTGATTGATCGGTTGTTCGAAAAGAAGGTTTTGAGAGGTTATACTGTTGTTTTGAATCCTGTGAAGATGTTGTATGATCGTAGTATTTTTCTTTTTGTTAAAACGAATCCTCATGAGTATGATATTGTTAGGGGTTTGTTGGGTCTTCCGCAGATTCGGATGTTGGATGGGATTTCGGGTGAGTTTTCTCTTTTGGGTTTGTACCGGTTTAGGTCTCCTTCTGAGTTTGGGTCTTTTCTTTCTGGGCTTGATCGTTTGATGGTGGTTTCGAGGTTTAAGAAGTACCGTTTGGTGGAGATTTTGGCTACTTTTAAGGAGTCTGGGTTTGTTATTCCTGATTCTAAAACTGAATATTATAGCATTTCTGATTTTGATTGGAAGCTGCTTAATGTTCTGAGGAAGCAGGTTAACCCTAAGCCTTATTCTCAAACTGAGATAGCTGAAAGGGTGGGTGTTTCGCAGCCTGTTGTTTCTAGGCGAATTTCTAAACTTCGGAATGAGGACGTGATTATTGGGTATACTGCAAGAGTAGATTTTTCTGCTGTTGGCTTGGAGGCAAAATTTTATTTAGAAATCAGTGTGGATCCCAGGTCTTATCTTTCGGTGGCTAAAAAGTTGTGCGAGTTTGATGAGGTAAGGAGTATTTATAGAACTGGTGAGGAGTATGGTTTAATGGCTGTGGTTAGGGTAAGGGATATTAAGCATTATAATCAGCTTCTTTTGAAAATTTTTGATTTGGAAGATGTTCTGGATACTTATTCTAGTGTGGTCTTCCAGGAATGGATGTAATCTTTTTAAAAGAAAATATAGAAACCTTTTTTGACGCTTTTTTAAATTGGAGAAGAAATTAAGTTTGTTTTAAATGGAAGTCTTTTGGATTTGTTTTGTGATTTTAAATTATTAATCTTTAAAGATTGAGAGGTGAAGACGATTTTTTCGAATTGGTGTTTGTGCTTGGTTTCTTGGTTACTTAACTTTGCTTCCTGTTTTGACCTCTTTGTCGGGTGCTAATAAGGAGATTTTCTTTTCGTCTATGGCTGCTAGGAGCATGCCTTCTGATGGTATTCCTTGAATCTTTTTTGGCTTTAGGTTTACTAGCACTGCTACTTTCTTGCCTTCTAATTCTTCGGGTTTGTAGCTTCCTCCGAGTTTGCCTACTATTGTTGTTTGTTTATTTTTTTCTATTTGGACTGTTAGTTGGATTAGTTCTCCTTGAATTTGTTTTGCGGATATTATTTCTCCTATTCTTATATCTAGCTTATTGAATTCATTGATGTCTATTTCTTCCTTTTTTTCGGTTTGTGTTGTTTGTTGCTTTAGTGTTTCAATCTCTTTCTGAACTTCTTCTTCCGGAATTTTTTCGAATATAGGCTTTGCTTTCATTATTTCATGTCCTGGTTTTAACTGTAGCTTTCTCGCGGAGTCCCATGTATCTGGTTTAACATTCAAGTATTTCTGTAATGTTTCTGTGAATTGGGGTATTATTGGGTTGAGATGAATGGCTGCTGAGTGTAGGAAGTTGGCGCAGAGGTAGAGTGTATTCTTGGCTTCTTCTGGTTTTTCTTTTATCGTTTTCCAGGGTTCTTTTGCTGAGAAGTAACTGTTGGCGAATTTGAAGGATTCTATTATTCGTTTAATAGCTTTTGCGAGATCACATTGTTCATAATATTCGGCTAGTTCGTCTGTGACTGAACTAATTAGCTGGATAAATTCTTTATCAAAGTCATCAAAATCCGAGGGTTCAGGAACCTTACTGTCGTAACGGTTATTTATGAAGTGTAGAATTCGGTGTACGAAATTTCCAATGTTGTCCACTAGGTCTCCGTTTATTCTTTCCTGGAACTCTTCCCAGCTAAAATTGTTGTCTCTGGTGGAATTGTCTGCCTTAAAAGATAAGTAGAATCTTACATAATCAGCCGGGTATCTTTTTAAAATATAGTTTAGGGGTATTAGCCAGTTTCGACTTTTGCTCATCTTTGCGCCTTCAAGAGTTAGGTATCCGTTCACCACGTACTTTTTGGGAAGTGTTATTTCCTGGGTTCCCATAAGTACCGCTGGCCAGAAAAGGAAGTGATGATAGACGATATCCTTTCCAATAAAGTGTGTGATAAAGGAGTCTTTTCTCTTCCAGTAGTCCTCCCAATCCACTCCCTTATTTTCACTCCAGTTAATTGTGGAAGCTATGTATCCTATTGGTGCGTCAAACCAAACGTAAACGTACTGGTTTTCCTTTGCATCCTTGTATGGTAACTTGAATCCCCAGTAGTCCTCACGGGTGATGTCCCAGTCTTGGAGTCCTGATTTTATCCATTGGACAACGTAATTCACAACATCTTTGGGGAACTTTTCTCCAGTTTCGTCTGATGTTAACCATTCGTATAGTCTGTCAGAAAATGCACTGAGTTTAAATATGAAATGGTTTTCTCTTCTTGTTACCGGTGGGTTACCACAAAGAATGCAGTAGGGTCTATGTATTTCTCCGGGCTCGATTGTTCGTCCGCAAACTTCACAGGCGTCACTATATTGGTCTTCTGCACCGCAGTAGGGGCAGGTACCCTTTATCATCCGGTCTGGGAGATAAGTTTTGTCTCTTTCACAGTAGAAAAGTTCCACTTCTTTTTGGTAAATGTAACCGTTTTCTCTTAGTTTTAGAAGAAAATGTTCCGTTATTTCCCGGTTCTCTTCACTATGGGTCCGATAATAGTTATCAAAGCTAATGTTTAATGCCTTGAGATCATTCAGCTGTCTTTCACGATAATAATCAACATGTTCGAGGGGAGTACGCCCAGCTTCGCGTGCCGCAACAGAAATAGGAGTCCCATGATCATCACTACCCCCAACAAAAACCACATCATGTCCCTTCAATCTACAAAATCTTGCATATGTGTCTGCAGGAATATACGTGCTGGAAACGTGCCCAATGTGAAGCTCTCCGTTAGCGTAAGGTAACGCTGAAGTAATCAATATCCGACTCAAACTCTACCACCTCGAACAAGTTAACCATTTTGTTTCAAGTAGCAACAATAACTTTTCTTAAGAATCTTTTGATAGAACGCATTCAAAAATGGTAATTAAATTTCAACACTCGATTCTCAGTATTCATATTCTTTTCATCAGAAAGATGGTATCAAATTTTTTTAAACATTTGGTAGTGAAACCAATGTTTAAGAGTAATTATTAAATTGTCTTAATATCTTAGTTTATGAGACTTAGTTTCCTTGGGATGGTAAATATGCAAGACTTTCCTGCTACAGACAATCACATGCACATTAACCCTATTCGAGGACATGGACCCCTAGAAATAGGAAATGAATTCAAAAAGGCAGGGGGTACCGCTATTATGGTGGTTATGCTTCCCTCTTGGAGCTACGATGTTAAGGTTTCAGCTCCTTCAGATTATGAAACTTGTTATGGATATGTTTTTGATTGTGTTGAAATAATCAGGACTCTGGATATTCACGCTTATGGGATTATAGGAGTTCACCCCGCTGAACTAACACAGATGATAAACAGAGGAATGGAGCTGAAAAGAGCTAAGGAACTGATGTACGCCGGATTAGATATTGCTGTGAAATGGGTCGAAGAAAAAAAGGCAACAGCTATTGGGGAGGTTGGACGGCCCCACTATCCGGTGAGTCGAGAAGTTTGGGACGCTTCAAATGAGATTCTACTATATGCCCTTGGATTGGCTAAAGATTGTGGGTGCGCAGTTCAACTTCACACAGAAAGTATGGGTGAAAAAGAAATAATCGAGTTATCCAGTATGATAAGAAAGGCTAATATGGATACCGGCAAAATAATAAAGCATTTTAGTCCACCGTTAATAAGAATTTGTGAACGGGAGAAAATTTTTCCTTCCGTAATTGCGTCAAAAAGAAATGTTGAGACCGCCCTCGGGGAAGGAGACCGTTTTCTTCTCGAAACCGACTACTTGGACGATCTAAAGAGACCGGGAGCGGTAATGGGACCAAAATCTGTACCTAAAATAGTAAGTCAATTAAGAGGACAAGAAGATTTAAAGGAGCGACTTTGGAAAGTTAATAAAGAGCATCCAGAAAAGATTTACGGCGTTCAGGTTTTTTGAACGTTACGTTTCCACCCATGGTATTACAGCAATAATGTTTTCTGGAGTTTGCTTTGTTGTGGTTTTGCTAGAACTCTTATGTATTTGATGTCTCTGAGAAATTTTAGGAGTGGTTGGGTTGAGTGGAATTGTTAAGAAAAGGGCTACCGCTTATAAGCTGCACACTTCCGATTTGGTTGGTGGTAAGTGGGTGGAGAAACCTAGTGGACGTTATGTTATAACGGGTTCTGGATTAGAAGTACAGCGAACCAGAGTCATGGGTACCGTGGTTGATAAATTCATTAATCCTCAGTCAGATTATGGTAGTATCACTATTGATGATGGTACTGAAACTATTAGAGTTAAGGGATGGAAGAATCAAAATTCTCTTCTAAATAATGTACAAATAGGCGATATTGTAGATGTCGTTGGCAAGGTTAGAGAATATCGAGAAGAGATTTATCTGGTTCCCGAACTAATTATCAAAGTGGATGATCCCACCTGGGAATTGATAAGGGAATTAGAAATAATGTCATCTACGGCCGGGGTTAAACCTGGTCCCGTAAAAGAAGAAATAGGGGTATCGGATGAGGATAAACCCCTAGAGGAAGAGTTCGTTGATAAGATTGGTCAGGTTTTGGAAACTATAGAAGAAATGGATGAAGGCGAAGGAGTAGATTTCGAAACGATCAAGACCAAAACCAAGTTAACAAAAAAGGAATTAGATTCCTGTCTAATAGAATTATTATCTGATGGAACAATTTACGAGCCAAGACCTAAGACTTATAGAAAACTCTGAAATATTTGAGGTGGTTAAACTATGGAAAACTATGAGCGTCTATTAGATAGAGCACGGGAGCAAGTGCCTCCAGAAGTTTTTGAAAGTAAACGCTTTGAAATCCCCAAGTCGGTTATTTTCGTTGAAGGTAACAGAACAATTCTTAGAAATTACCGAGATATAGCTCTCGCTTTAAATAGAGACCCCCAGCACCTAATGAAGTTTCTTACACGTGAACTGGCAACTGCAGGTGTTATAGAAGCACAGAGAGCGGTTTTCCAAGGAAAGTTTACGAGTAGAACCTTTGATGAGTTAATACTAAGATACACTAAGAATTATGTTCTCTGTTCTGAGTGTGGAAAGCCGGATACTCGGATTGAGAAACAGGATAGATTTCAATTCTTGGTTTGTGAGGCTTGCGGAGCGCGGGCGTCACTAAAACCCTTATAATAAAACGCTACAAAGCTATACGCAATTATGAAATCGGGAAACTTGGAGAGCACAAAAATGAGAGTATACCTCTATATACGGAAAATCAGAAACGAGATAATGGTCGCCATCTGTGATGAGGACATAGCAGGAAAAACCTTTAGAGAAGGCAAACTCAAAATAGAAGTGAAAAAGGACTTTTATTGCGGTAAGCTTGTTGAAATAGAGGAGGGTGTCGAGGCGATAAAAAAGGGGACCATAATAAACATAGTTGGTAATAACATTGTTTCAAAAGCGGTGAACGCCGGATTAATACACCCTCAAGGAATTATAAAAATTGAGGGCGTAGCCCACGCGCAAAAGGTCACTATGTAGATTCACACTTGATGGAGCTAAAGTCTAATGGCAAAAAGATTCTGTGCGCTCTGTGGAAAAACAGATTCTCCCTTGATTGAAAATCTATGCTTCTCCTGTTTTTATAAAAAACATCCCCCTTTCAGGGTTAAATCTGAACCCAAAATACAGATTTGCCCTAACTGCTTCAGCTATAAACTCTCCAAAAAATGGATGCAAACCGACAGCTCAAACAATTTTGAATTCTTAGAACAGGTAATTGAACAAGCATTACCCCTCTTTATAAAACACTCTCCCGAGTTTAAGATCTCTCTTCAACCACAACTAAGCGAAGAAATTGAAATAAAAGAAAAAATCGAAATTCCAGTATTAATAACCGCTGAAAAAAACGATATTGTCATCAGTGAAACTGTACCCGTCAATATAAATCTCGAATCTTCACCATGTGGGAGGTGCAGCAAAAAAAAGAGAGGCTACTTTGAAGCCATCCTTCAATTCAGAGGTTTGAGAGGCCGAATAAGTGAGGAGGAAAGACGCCAAGTCTACAATATAATAGAAAACTTTCTCAACCAAGAACGATACAAATACGACTATATACCCCAGATTAAGGAAAAAAAACAAGGCTTCGACATCTACGTCAGCACAATAGGATTGGCAAAAATTATCGCAGAATCGGTTAAAGAATATATGGGAGCAAACCTTTACGAATCATTCAAACTTTTAGGAATGAAGGATGGAAAAAAGAAAGGAACAACCTCCATCTCCGTAAGACTCCCCTCCTTCAGTATAGGCGAAATAATACAACTACCGGATAAAACCCTCATATTTGAAAAATTTGAAAAGGGCAACCTAATCGGAAAGGATCTAGAAACCGGAAAACAATTGACCATCCAGCACAAAGAACTATGGGAATCAGAAATACAAAGCTGGAAACCAGAAACAAAAGAATACCTCATAATCTCAATAACCACAAACTTCCTCCAACTAATGGATCTAAAAACCTACGAAATCTTTGAAATCAAAAAAGAACCCCCCCACCATAACCTTAAAGAAGGAGACACAATAAAAGCGACCAAAATAGATGAAAAAATATTAATTCTCACACCCGAAATAAAATAATCCACCTAAAAATACTTTCATCTTTACCCGTTTCAGTGTCAAATTATTTACCGAATATACCTAACTCTGTTAGTAAAGTAGTTGCTCAAAAATGAAAAATTATTATCTTAATTTTTTCTTTGAATATTATATTTTAGGAAATTTTAAAAGAGCGCAAACGTATTCTTAAGGGACTAAAGAAGGTTGAAAGTTGTGCCCCAAAAAAAAACCACCACAAACGATGAATTAGAATTCAGAAAAGTGCGCACCCCAAGAGAGGGAGAAGTGCTCGGAGTTGTAGTTCAAATGATGGGTTTTGACCGTCTTCAAGTAAAGTGTACAGATGGCAAAACTAGACTATGTAGAATAAGAGGAAAAATGAAAAAAAGAGTTTGGATAAGAACCGGCGACATTGTGCTCGTTGCACCGTGGGACTTTCAGGATGAGAGAGCCGACATAGTATGGAGATACTCTAAGGGCCAAGCCAGATGGCTTGAAGATAATGGTTACTTGCAGGGAATATGAATCTGTTCGCTATTTTATGTTTCACTTAGGGGCTTCCATGAAGTCCATCTTCTTTTTAAGGCTTGCCTTTTCTTTTGAAGGACACTATAAACTGTTGAGTGGGGCGCCCCATCAATCAGCATGATTATTGCCTCTTTAGCTATTCTGCCCTGATCCACATCGCCGATTATGGTCACCGTATGCCCATAGATTGACAGTATGGCTCCACTAACTTCTTCAATAACCCTTCTTGTTTTTCCTCCCGCACCTATTATACGTCCCTTAATTCTGGTCATTGTATTTTTGGATTTATCGGAAAAAAGTGTTAAATCCACTATTTCCAGCAACTCGTCATCTCCTAAGAGCCTAAGGGCTCTTCTAGGACTGAACCCTCTACCAATCGCCCGCACAATATCTCGGGCTTTCCAAACAGCCAAAGGATCATCGGTTTCTTCTGTAGAAACTATGAGAACACTACCTTCCTCACTATCAATCTCAAGTCTAGTTTTGGTCTCCTTCTCAATCAGAGTCTTAACTTCGCCGTCCGTGCCAATAAGAATAGCAACCCGTTCTCTCGAAATTTTTATAAACTCTCTGTTCTCCACTCCAATTCCTCACCTGTAACCCTTCTATACGCTTCCTCCAAAGAAGGAACATTAACCCCTAAACCCGAAAAATACCTCAAAACATTCCTAATATCACGAATCAAAAACTCAACCGCAAGAGGATGACTCAGAAGAACCGCCTGAGAAACATCAATTATCACAGGCTCGTCCCAAAACAAAACATTATACTCGCTAAGATCCGCATGAACCAACTCCGCCTTCTCATAAAGCCTAACAACATAATCAAAAACAATCTCAAAAACAGATTCCGGATCCTCAACCTCCGCCTCTTTCAGTCTCGGAGCAGCAACACCATCCTCACCAATAAACTCCATAACAAGAACATTACCCCGACAAACAATCGGCTTGGGAACCCTAACCCCCGCCCCCTCCGCGAGCCTCAGATTCTTAAACTCCTTTTCAGCCCACGTATACACTATCGAACGCGTGTCCCTCTTAACCCTAGAAAAACGCGGATCCCCCTGAATATAAACCCATATATGTTTGAAATCCATGGTCGAGGTTCGAAAAATCTTAACCGCTAAATCACGAGTCTCCCCCCATTTCTCAACCGTCGCCCAGTAAACATTTGACTCCTTCCCCGAAGAAACAACTCCCTTTACACCATCCAAATAACCACGATTAATCAAACCATACAAAATCATTGCAGTCCTCTTATCGACGACAGCTTGCACCGTCTCCAAATCCTCAGACATCTTCCTCTTCATTCTACCCCTATCAATCTTACGATCGAACCTATCAACACGCTTATCCAAAACAACCACCAACAAACAAAAACAACAAACAAAAAACAATCCCAACAAATGAAACTAAACAAACTCCTACCTTTAAAAATTTGGTGCAGACATGTTTTCCCCAATCAAATTAGTGGTGCAGGGAGCGCGATTCGAACGCGCGAAGGCTTTCGTGGTTTCTCCGAAAAATGGTAGACACCTCTACGCCACCAGGTCCTAAGCCTGGCTCTTCAAGTCAGCCTTTAAGGGGCTTTGACCTAGCTCAGACATCCCTGCATCAATTTTTCCATCTTGAGGAATAATTCATTAATTCTAACCAAAAGTTCCAATTATACAAAATGGATATGTATATTAATTTTTATAGGTTTTCCTTTTTAACTTTCCTCTCAAAAATTTACATACAAAGAACTCCAGATAAACGCTCCAAAAATATATTCAAAATCCTAACTACAGAAACTTATAAAAACTGGTTAGTGTAATCCTATTTTGTCAGTACCTGTGCGGAGGTTTCCGAGCTAGGTCAAATGTCGACCTTTAATGGTGCGATTGATATGGAGCAGGACTGAGGCTTCTGTGGCGTAGAGGCTTCTTTAATCATTTAGGAGTTCACGTATGCCTTCACGAGTTCGATCAGTGGCAGAATTCCTGTTGCTGGAATACATCTCGTCCTCCGCACCATCTATTTCTATGTCTGTCTTTTTTAGAGAATTCTAGATTCAGTATTGTGTTATCCTTTTGAACAATAAATAAAAAATGAGGAAAGGCGGTTTACGGTCTTCGTAGTAGTGTTTTGTGTATTTTGATTAGAGTGTCTGGGTAAAAGGCTCGCATGAAAATGAGGCTGAGTATTATTAGTATAAATATTATGGTTGTGATCCTAGCTATTGAGTCTATGTTGAATGAACCGATGGCTGCGTTTATTGTTAGTGGTGATAGGATAGTGATTGGTGAGGGTAGTGTTGGTGGGACTACGTGAACTGTAAAGTTTTCGATGATGTTTCTGCTGGCATTATCGGTTACATTTATTGTGATGTTTAGGTTGCCAACTTCGCTCAGTTCACTGGACGTTACTGGTAGCTCCCAGAGTCCAGTGTTATTGTTGTAGGTTGCATTGTTTGTTGTTTCTATACCGTTTAAGAGAACTTGTAGGCTGCTTACATTGACTTGTGGTGTTTCTGAAGCATTGTAAGGTAAGTATCTGATCCATATCTGTAGTCTGTAGGGTTTTCCTGCTGTTAATGTTTCGTTGAGTGTAACGTCTGGTTCTATAAGTCCCGCTCCTAGATGGTACACGTTAAATGCGTAATAATACTGTTCTATTGCTTGGGTGCCTATTTCCCTTAATATTGCGTTACTGCCTGTTCGTCTTGTTATGATTGAAACTATATATCTTCCTATTTCTTGTGGTGTGAATGTGATGCTCCAGTTTTCAGAAGAATCGATTTGGGTTCCTAGTATGGTTTCTGTTGTGCCGTTGGGTTTAATTATGGTTACATTTAGTTGATTAGGATTGTCAAGTACGTTTGTAATATTCAGTGTAACTGACTCGTTTTTGTAGGGCACGTTTGGGAGTTCAACGTTAACGCTGGAGTAGAACTGTATGGTGACGTTTACCACGTCTCCTTCAGAAATTTCTTGCCCGATACTTGTGGATTCAAATGCGTTTTTGAGTATCCTTACGGTATCGACTGTGGTGATGTCAGTCCAGTTACCCGTAAGAAGGGTGCCGTTCAAGTGTACTGTGTCAACTGCGCTTACGTCCACTTCTGGGTAGTCGATGTACACGGCTTCCTGTGATAGGGAAATTGTTGCACCACCTCCGTGGGTATAAATGCTACTGAATAGCGTATCAGAGGACATTGACACGTTTTCTGTATAAAACATTATGCCGCTCATCGACGCATTGATAGTGGTACTTGTCCAATCCCCACTGGTCATGTTCCATGCTTTGAAAACTAGTTTTGCCTCTCCCGTACTACTGTTGAATCCTGCTTCACTGCTGGAGAGATATCGATACCAGTAGTCTGTGGTAATATTAGACCTAGCAATATCGTTAACATAAAATCGTATATCACTGCTTAAGCCATTACTGTAGTTGTAGTAATATACGTTGTAAGTGAGGTTGTATCTGATGTCTTTGCTGCATTTTAGGTCAAAGGTATAATTGTAATCGTCCTCTGGTATTCGTATCAAAACAGTATCATTCCATACTTCGTTATCTCCGACGAGTTCATAGTTAATCCCATTGTAAACCCAAATATCGATGTTCTCTATGTCTGTGGAATTATAGGATACGACTTTCATACAGTGCCAGTATCGATTTCCATACGGGTCCCGGACATCATCCCAATTCCAACTGCTATAACCATTATCGGAAGTCCATATTTCGTAACCCTCTGGTGGCGGAATTTCAAAAGCACTGCTATGACTGGCCCAGTCGTAAAAAAGGCCGCCACTCGAATCTCCAGTCCAATTCTCGGTGTGGATTACTAGGAAATAGTCTCCTTCTAAGAAATAACCTGTAAAATTGAGAGCAAGCCATTCATAATCCGAAGTAACATTCAGGTATGGAACCGATTTAGCAACGCTGCTAATATTGTTGGTTAGGTTGTAAGCTCCGATTGATTCTACGAATGTTGCATTCCAGATCTCGGCTACCAGATTTTCTGTTAAGCCGGTATTGTGTATGTATATTTGGATTGTGAGGTTTTCAGAGTCGTGTGGCAGAGTGAATCGTTGTGCTTCGCTCATGTTTCCAACAGTGTGCGCATAGCCGTCGGAATTGTAGCTATCTTCAATAATGTTTAGCCATGAAACAGGCGCTATATCTGTAAAATTAATTACCGCCAGATACATTAGATCTCCATCAGGAATATTAACGGTAAAGTTGCCTGTCCCACCAGTAATATTTCCTTCAAAGCTGCCTGTGACACTATATTTGATAACTCCCGTACTGTTAAAAACATCCACCAAGAGACCTCCTAAAGTCCAATTTATCGGGAATTGTAACGCCAAAGTGTGTTGAAGCTTTGTGAAATTCATTATCATCCAACAGTCAAAATCAACTTCTTTATCTAGCCAGGAGTTAGTATCATTTATGTCTTCTATATCTGTGAAGTTTAAAACATATGCAATACCTTCATCCTCCAAATCGCTACCGGTACCATTATCCGGAGTGCATCCCCAAGAATAGTATTTGGTATTATCGCTTGTTGTATTTTCATTCAGTCTTAACAGAATAAAATAAGTCTGGTTTGGATCCAGCTCCTTAACAGTTTCATTGAGTAGAGTTACCCAATCTCCACTCCCGTTAAACTTGGAGTATGCGTATGTTTGACTTAGCAGGATAGCTTCTGACTCGTTATTTGGTACCCACTGTGAACTTATTTGTGTTCCATTTCTTAGCTCCACTCTAAGATCTGGGGGCGCATTATTGTAACTTATCCATAGTTGAACCCCATTAAAGTATGTTGTGACGTTTGTGGTGTTGAATGACATTGCTACAGAGCTGTTTACAGAAAGGTTCCATGATATGTTGAGATAATTTTCTGGGGGGCCGGTGAGATTGCCCTCTATGGTCTCATTGACTGTTTCATTGTTGATTTCGAACCAAGTCAAGTTGTAATACATTCCGTTTATTTGAATCATGGGATCAATTGAACCGTTTTTCGATTGAAACAAGTTGTCTTCTTGACCCGTATTATACATGGTTGTCATTGGTGGGGTAGTGGTAAGTATAAGAAACATGGTGCAAATGAATAACGTACAAAATAGTAGTGCTACTGCGGCTTTTTTCTTACTTGTCATTTCAACCACTACTTTTGTTCAAGTTACACTATAATCCCTAATAATGCTTTTTATTTGGACGCTCTTCATTTTAAAGACTTCGATTATTTAATGAATTTATACACAATTTTGATTGTATGTTTTTTGTTTTATTTGCCATTGACGTTTGCTTATTATACTTTAGTGCCTTTTTTTTAACAATTTTTGTTATTTGGGCACCAGAATAGTAAAATACTTTTCATAATGATTAATCTGTGTCATATATTTTTCTATAACTATGCCCTTTTTAATGCATAAACTTGACCATTTTTTTGATTGCCGCTTTGAAAATATAATATTTTCCTATGCTTATTTATATTAATTATTTTC
>DXJA01000492.1 GCA_019056875.1 Candidatus Jordarchaeum madagascarense | reverse complement strand
TCCTTGTAATGGAAAATGTTAAGCCTGAGACTGGGGCAAAAGGAAAGAATTTAAAAAATCTTAGAAAATCTTTAAGTATTACCATGCATAATTTTAATAGTAACTGAGGGGGTAAAATTGTTTGAAAACTGGATCTTATTCAATAGGTTAAAGGACGAGTTCCGCTCCCTTGAAGCGAATAGTGAGATTGGAATAGCTCTATTAACGGTTAAAGGCAAAGTGCTTTACTCAGAATTTTCCAGCGATATCAATGATAAATTTGAGCAGTATAAGCCAAGCTACTCCAGTTTAGCTGTCGGATCAAATATTATACTAGCAGGAGAGGATGTGTCCCTAATAGTAATTCGCACAACAGAACATATACTAATGGCCTTACAGGCACCACAACAATACGTAAGCTCTATACTGACCATGTCACCAAGTATTATTAAAAAATATGAAAATGAACTCGAAAAAATGTTTTGAAAAAATTGAGAATAATCATCAATCTTAAATAATTAAAAATAATGAAGAATTAGAAAAGAAGGGTAATACGAGAAAATTGGCCACGTAATTGGTGTAATCCTTGAATGTCACATCTCTCTTAAAGGCAACTCGTAATCCAAGGCCAGCAAAATCGTTTTTTCTATTATTACCTCACTCTTTTCTCGGATAAACCTTTCACAAGTGCCATCCATTAAAAGAGATTGGCCATAGCGGAACTGCGTGAAACCTTTTAAAGAATATCTTTTAATTCCGGGGACATTAGTTTTTCTTCCCATATATGACAATACGCGCCAATTATCAATTTATTAACACCTATAAATCAAAGTTATTTTTTTTACCTTTTCGGTATATATTTATAATTATGTAGCTAATAGTAAATCAAAAGAAAAAACTATGAAAATGGTCAACGGGGATTAGCCATGTCTGACAACACAGATTTCATCAATTTGATAAGGCAAGAATTAAAACCCCTTGTGGGAGCCGAGCAAAAGGGACTGGCTCTCTTTACAAAGAAAGGTGAGATATTTCACTCAGACTTGTCAAGCGAAGTTATTCAAAAAATTCTGCTTTTTAAACCAAGCTTCCCCGGTTTAACCATCGGATCAAACATTACACTAGCAGTCGATAATGAATCCGTAATAGTAATGTGCACTTCGGAAGAGACGCTGATAGCCGTACGAACCAAGCAAAGTGTAGGCTTAGCTCTTGTAGTGCTATCGAATATCACCAAAAAATACGGAGGCGAATTCGACAAATACGCGCAAACCGCAATTGCCAAGTCACCAGAGGCAGTGCTGGAATTGGCAAAGAAAGCGGAAGCCGTAGGATCTGAGCAGGAAGTTGAAGGAGAACTCAATAAAGAGGAATTCGAGGCTTATCAAAAATCTCTGGTCTATGAGCTTGTCCCTCCATTAACACCGGATAATGTGTTAGACAAAGTCTATGGCTTATGGAAAAGAGACACACGCCTATTGCTCAGAAACCTCGACCAGAACCTAACCATAGAGCAGCTACAAGAAGGCCTAAACAACGCGGGCTTCAACGTAACCTGGCAATGGGTGCTCGAAACTCTACACGGATTAGAAGCACGGGGAATAACCCGAATAAAAAGTAGGTAACAAAAGGAAGAAATAAAAAAAGATAAAAAATTAAGTGTTTAAGCTGCTTCTTCTACACCTTCCTTGACTTTGGGCTTTTCCTCTACTTTTTCTTCAACCTTAGGCATTTCGACTCCTTCAAGCCAAATAGAATTGATCAATGCCAATTCTGGAGGAACTAGGTTAGCCTCCCGGTCAACTACAGTATCTATCACCGCTGGCTTATTTGATTTCACCGCTCTTTCTAAAGCTGGCCGGATTTCTTGCGGTTCCGTTACTCGCTCACCGTGGCAACCCATGGCTTGGGCTATAAGGTCATATCTCGCATCTGTGAAATCGACACCGATGTATCTTTCTTCAAAGACGAGCTTCTGGCCACCTTTAATCATCCCCCATTGACGGTCATTATTTATAATTATAATGATTGGTACTTCTAGTCTGGCTGCGGTTTCCAGTTCTTGGATATTCAGCATGAAGCTTCCATCTCCGCATATGGCGTACACTGGTCTTTTAGGCTCCGTGAGCTTTGCCGCTATAGCGTAGGGCAGTCCTACTCCCAGGTGTCCTGAGTCTGCCGCTTGGAGGAATGTTCCTGGTTCATAAATCGGGTTCAGGTAAGTGTACCATAGGGCAGTGTTTCCTCCATCCACTATGCTTATCGCGTTCTTGGGGAAGAACTCCCTGCACTCTTTGATAATTCTTAGAGGGTGTATGGGTTTGATGTCCGATTCTATAAACTCTTTATATCCTTGTTTTTGCATTTCCGCGGCTTCTTTGCAGGCTTTTAATCCGGGGTTGGGTGGTCTTTTGTTGGTCATTTTTTTGACTTCTTCTATTATTAATCTCAGAGTGGTTTTGGCATCGCCCACAATGGCAACATCTACGTCTCGGTTTACTCCTATCATTTCGGGATCAATATCTATCTGGATGAATTTTGAGTC
>DXJA01000491.1 GCA_019056875.1 Candidatus Jordarchaeum madagascarense | reverse complement strand
TCCGGTTATTGCGGTTCAGATTTTGTGGATTAACTTGGTTACTGATAGTTTTCCCGCGTTGGCGCTTTCTGGTGATCCGCCGGAGGCGGGTATTATGCTTCGTCCTCTTAGGGATCCTCGTGAGCCGGTGATTACTCGGAGGATGTTTTATAATATGGCTGCTGTTGGGGCGTTAATGTGTGTTTCCACCCTGCTTTTGTATAGTTTTGCTTTGGGTGTTTTTTCTCCTTTTGGGGTTGACTATGCGGAGTTGGAACTTGCGAGGACGATTGCTTTCACGAATCTGGTTTTTCTCCAGCTTTTCAACGCGTTTAACGCTCGTTCGAGGCGGGAATCTATATTTAGGATTGGGTTTTTCTCTAACAGGTATCTTGTTTTGGGAGTGGTGATTTCTGTGGTTCTTCAATTGGCGGTGGTGTATCTTCCTCCGCTTCAGACCTTGTTCCAAACGGTGTCACTAGATCCTATTCACTTGGGTGTGATTATTCTGGTTTCTAGTTCGATTCTGTTTGGTGCTGAAATCATGAAGTTTTTTGAGCGGCGGGTGGTTCGGCACAGAAAATAAAAAAAGAATGTAAAGGGTCCCTTATTGGGGGTTGGTTTTTTTGTTTTTTGTTTATACGTTTTTGTAAATGTTTTTGGTTGAGTACTTTGCGCTTGCCATTTCTTTTTCAATTTTGGCTAGGAGTAGTATGCGTTTGTAGGTTGGGGGATGTGTGGAAAACAGGTTATTTAGTCCGTTCCACTTGGTTCTTTTTGCTTCGGCTTCCATTGCTTTTTCGAGTTCTTTTTCGTCTAGTGTTCCGTCTTTGTCGATGTCGTATTCGCTTTTTCTTTCTACGATGCGGTTTATTTGGTCCTTTGCGTTTGCTGGGTCTTCGATGAAGAAGGCTCTGGCTCCGTGTGTTTCTTGGGGGTTTACCGATAAGCCGTAGGCTATTTTTGTGAGGGCGCTTTTTAGTCCTCGTGGGTTTTGGGTGACGTAGGCGGAATAGGCGTCGGAGTAGAATTCTCTCTGTCTGCTCAGGGTTCGGACTACTATTAGTGTTGTGATGTATACTATGAATGCGAAAATTGCTATTATGATGAGGATTGCGAAACTTTTTCCGCGTCTTGAGCCTCTTGAACCGTAGAATGCAAACATGGCAATCATGTAGCACATGATGGGTATTGCCGCCAGGCAGGTCATTACTAGGTAGTCTTTGTGTTTTAAGTGTCCAATTTCGTGTCCAATTACCGCCTCGATCTCATTTTTGTTTAGCGTTTCTAGTAGTCCTTTAGAAACCGCTAGAGTGGCGCCGCCCGCGGTTCTTCCAAATACGCATGCATTTGGTTGCTCAGTGTTCCAGACAGCTATCTTGGGGGTGGGTAATGCGCTTTTTTCCGCTAATTTACCTACTGTTTTTTCGAGCCAGGGATTGTCACCTTTATCAACATATTGTAGACCTAGTGAATGCCTTACTACGGCAGGGCCAATTCCCCACTGAAATATTATGAATAACAACGTGAAAATTGATACGCCTATCACTATGGGGATGAGGTTTTGGGGGAGCATAAATGTGGTGAATAATGATGCTTGGATCTGCGTTGTTACCAGAAAATACCCTACGAAATACTGGAGCAGGAATTGTAACATTGCGGGGTCGATTGATTCCCAATCTATATAGATATAGTCTGAAATATATTCTAAATACTCCGAAGGATCGCTAAAGAACGTTGGAATCTCGGTGAATAAAAATAGTATTAAGATACTTAGCGCGAAGATGAAGACAAACAGCACCGCAAACATTAACACAACAGATGTATTCATTCTGGCTTTTAGCATAAATAGTCGTCCCAAGGTGGATTCCTCACTTGCTTTTCAAAGAAATTTTTTAATGGTAATAATATTTTCAATTGTTTAAAATTAACTTTACTCTAAGGTCAAATAATCCTCTTTACTATTAAGAAAATTCTTCTTTAATTTTTATTATGGGGGTTTCTAATGGAAAATAAAAGCTAAGCTTTTACCGAAATAGTAGAATGATATGACTGGACTGGAAATTTTTTCAAAAAAAGAATATTGGTGATGTTTGGTTGGTTAAACGTATTTGTATATTTTTTTTGCTGTGTATCTTCCAGAGGCCATTTCTTTCTCAATCTGGCTCAGAAGCAGTATGCGCTTGTAGGTTGGGGGATGCGTGGAAAACAAATTGTTAAATCGGTTCCATCTACTCTTCTTCGCCTCCGCCTCCATAGCGAGTTCCAGTTCCTTCTCGTCCAACACTCCATCCTTATCTAGATCGTATTCGCTTCCATGCGTTACAATATTTTGAATCTCGTTTCTAGCTCTCACCGGGTCTTCAATGAAGAAGGCTCGTACGCCCTCAGACTCTTTTGGAGCTAAGGATAATTGATAGGCTATTTTTGTGAGGGCGCTTTTTAGTCCTCGTGGGTTTTCGGTGACGTAGGCGGAATAAGCATCAGAGTAGAACTCTCTCTGTCTGCTTAAGGTTCTAACAATCAACAAACCTACTATGTATGCTACCATTGCTACTATGGCAACCGCGATAAGTAGTAATAGTATAGAGCCTCCGCCTTTTCTTTGGCCGGAAGGTATGCGGGCGAATCTTAAACTGTGAAAGGCAAATGTTGCTATTATGAAGCAGAATACTGGTACGGCCGCCAGGCAGGTCATGACTAGGTGATCCTTATGTTTTATGTGTCCTATTTCGTGTCCTATTACCGCTTCAATCTCTTTTTTGTTCAGTTTGGTTAGAAGTCCTTTTGTTACCACTAGGTTTGCGCTTTTTGCTGTTCTTCCAAAAACGAAGGCATTCGTTTCCTCATCTGGTGTTACCGCAATTTTAGGTGTTGGCAGGTTGCTCTTATCCGCTATTTCCTTAACCACGGATTCCAGCCACGGATTCTCACCCTTTCCCAAGTAGCGCATATTAATTGAGTGTCTTACAACGGATGGCCCAATCGCCCATTGGAACAGTATAAAGAGCCCCGTGATTCCGGCTAGAACAAGTGAGATTATGGCGAATGTCAAAATATCTATTCCAAACACGGGGTTTGTCCAGTTTAGTAAATAGAAAGCCAGAAATGTTATGCCTAGTAGGAATCCGAACAAAACTATGAACATTAATACTATTGATAAACTCATTCTTGACTTCAGGCTTACTAATCTTCCCATTTTTTCACTCTTCTATCTGAATTCTTTTAAAAACTATATACACAAATTAAAATTAAGCTTTTCTTTAATGCAACAGAATTATATCTCTTTGAGATAATTTAACTATTTGATTTCTAAAGGAATTTTAAACGTTTTAGTAGGAGGGTTTTTATGGTAAAGGTTGGAGATAAAGCCCCTGATTTTTGCTTGATGAGTCAAGATCACAAAGAAGTTTGTCTAAAGGATTTTTCGGGAAAAAGGGTTGTTCTTTACGTATATGTTAAGGATAATACCAAAGGATGCACAGCTGAATCAATCAATTTTTCCAATGCTTCGAAAGATTTCGAAAAATTAGGCGCTAAAGTGATCGGTGTGAGCCCGGATTCACCAAAAAGTCATAGCGGTTTTGCACAAAAACAGAAACTAAATTTAACACTGCTCAGTGACCCGGAACATAAAATGCTTAAAGCATATGGGGTGTGGAGTAAGAAAAAAATGTACGGCAAAGAGTACATGGGAGTAATTCGTAGCACTTTTATAATAAATCCTGAAGGAAAAATTGCTGCAATATGGCCAAATGTTAGAGTAGCAGGTCATGTTGAAGAGGTGATACAAAAACTAGGAGAATTGAAATAAAAACAATTTAATACAGAAAAAGCCAATAAATGGTACATTAAAACTACTAGCCTAAAGATGAACAAAAATTTCCAAAAAAGGAAAGTATATTAGTGATGAATTTAGGTAAAGGTTTTGTTATACAATAGAATTATATCCTCTTAAATGAAATTAATTATTTGACTCATGTTACAACTTTAGCAGGTAGTGGATTTAAATGGCAACTAGTAAAATTGCATGCGACCACTGCGGAGCACCATTGAAATATTCCTCAGGTGAAATAATTGTCACCTGCCCCTACTGCGGATACACGGTTGTAATAGATATTGGTAAACCCTTCACCCTAGAACACTCTCTTCTCCCCAGCAACTTCAATGAGAAGAAGGCAATCGATCGCGTTAAAAGCTGGATGAAACACAGCTTTATTGCTCCTGGAGACTTGGCACGTAGAGCAAAATTTACTGATGTTCGGTTGCAATTCTTACCTTTCTGGGTTATTCCCATAACCGCAACTTCCACATACAGAGGGTTATTTGAACGCACAGGATCCCGCATAGAGAAAAAAGGATCAATCAAAAAGAAATATAATTGGGTGATTTTTGGCGGAGGTCGTGGAACTGAATTTCCTACTAGGGAGTTCGATATTCCTCTTGAAGGAAAAATGCCATATGATTTCCGTAAGATTCCTGAGGGGGCTAAGGTTTTTAACAGCGAAATAGGAGAAAAGGAGGCTGTTGATATGGCTAAGCAGCAGATTAAGAACGACCATCGCTTTCTTGCTAAAGAAGACGCGGATAGAATCATCGACTTGGAAACAGAGTTTAAGGTGGGCAAGGCTTATTATCTTCACGCTCCGGTCTGGATTATGCGTTACAAGTACAAGGGTAAAAATTACCAAGTGTTTCTAGATGGCTGTGAAGGGGAAGTGGTTAAGGGGGATATTCCTACGGACTCTGGCTTCTTTTAAAAACTTTAGTTTTTGTTTATCCTTCCTATTTTTTATTAAAGTTGTCTTCTAAGAAATGCAATTAATTTAAATTACTTGACACATTATGATTAGAAACAAAATATTGAGATATGGGAAGATAAGAAATGGCCGGGCTTGATTTTCTCTTCAGTCCCTCTTCTATTGCGGTTATTGGTGCTTCAAAGCATGAGGGTAAGGTTGGTTACACTGTTCTCAAAAACATCATCTCCAGCAATTTTCCGGGAAAAATTTATCCCATTAACCCCTCAACGGATGAGATTCTAGGCCTCAAATCGTATAAAAGTGTACTCAATGTTAACGGCGGTGTTGACCTCGCGATAGTAACAGTGCCCGCCGAACATGTATTTCAAGTAGCTGAAGAGTGTGGTCAGAAGAAAATAAAAGGTATGATAGTAATCTCTGCCGGATTTAAAGAGTCTGGCCATAGTGGTGCAGTGTTAGAGCAGGCTCTGGTTGAAACGGCCAAAAAGTATAATTTTCGAATATTAGGTCCAAATTGTTTAGGTATTATCGATACCTTAACACCTATTAATGCCTCTTTTGCCTCTCGGGCTCCTTTGGAGGGTAATATTGTTTTCGCCTCCCAGAGTGGTGCAATACTGACCGGTATCCTTGATTGGTCGATTGAAGAAGGAATTGGTTTTAGTAAATTCATAAGTCTGGGAAATAAGAGTGATCTGGACGAAACTGATATGATTAAGGAGTTGGCTAATGATTCTAACACGAAAGTGATACTGCTGTATCTTGAGGGTGTTAAGGATGGTCTTAGATTTTTTGAGGTCGCCAAAAAGGCTTCTCGTATCAAACCCATTGTGGTTCTAAAATCGGGAGTGAGTTCAAGTGGTGCAAGAGCCGCTTCTTCTCATACAGGGGCACTCGCTGGGAGTGATAAAGCTTACTCAACTGCATTTAAACAGATCGGAGTACTAAGGGCGCATAGCATAGAGGAGCTTTTCGATTATGGGATAACCTTTTCTTTACAAGACATTCCTGAAATTAACTCTGTGGCTATAATAACCAATGCGGGGGGACCTGGTATTATTGCAACAGATACGTGTGAGGAGGAAGGCCTGTTAATGGCTAGATTAGAGGCGGAAACTGTAGAAAAGCTCAGAACCAATCTGCCTAGGGAATCGTCAATCTATAATCCGGTTGATATTCTGGGTGATGCTCGTGAAGACCGCTATGAATTCGCTCTGGACGCCGTCTTATCCGATTCCAATGTTGGTTGTGTATTGGTTATATTGACTCCACAGGCAATGACTCGCCCTTTGGAAATCGCCCAGTCCATTATTACAGTATCAAAAAAATTTAGCCACAAGCCAGTAGTCGCCTCTTTTATTGGCGGAGAAAGTATTCAAGAAGCGTCTAAAATTTTGATAAATAATGATGTACCTTGCTTTGAATTTCCTGAAAGTGGTGTGAAATCTCTGGCTGGTTTGACTAAATTCGCATCTCTAAAGAAAATTGATTTATACGAGGAAATACCCAGATTCGATGTTGATAATGAGAAAGTGAATGAGATAATAACCAAGGTTTATGATGATCACAGATTAGTTTTACTTGGCCACGAAGCAGCAGCAGTGGCGAAGGCGTATGGCATACCAACTCCTAAAGTTGAACTGGCAAAAAGCTTAGATGAGGCTTTAGAAATTGCTGAAAGGATAGGGTACCCTGTGGTTATGAAGGTTTCAAGCCCACAAATATTACACAAAACTGATATCGGGGGAGTCGTATTAAACCTCGAAAATCAGGAGGAGGTAACTAAAGCTTATTACACAATCCTCTCAAGCGTCTTTAAATACTTTCCACAAGCGCAGATTAATGGAGTTTCGGTGCAGCAAATGGTTCCGCAAGGAAGAGAATTAATAATAGGAATGACCCGAGACTTAACTTGGGGACCAATGATCGGAGTAGGTCTCGGCGGAATCTATGTAAACCTGTTTGAGGATGTCTCCTTCAGAATATCACCCTTCTCTAGAAAAGTGGCGTTTGACATGATTTCCGAAACTAAAGCATATAGATTACTAAAAGGTATGCGTGGTGAAAAACCATCTGATATCGATTCCATAGTGGACGTGATTTTACATGTTTCCCAACTCTCACAGGATTTCAAAATAATAAATGAGCTGGATATAAACCCCCTTTTTGCTTACGATGAGGGGTGCTTAGCACTAGATGTTAAAATAACACTCGAAAAAAGTTGAAAAAATAAAAGGTAGGGTTGAATTAAATGGATAGTCCAAAAAAATTGATGATTTCGGGTTTTCGAGAAAGCGGTAAAACCGCATTTTGTATATCCTTTGCACTTATACTACAAGACCAAGGACTTGAGGTTGGCTATTTCAAACCAATCGGATGGCAAACCTTTGTGAAGGAACGTTTCCCATCGGGAAAACAACTCGGATATTTTTTTGACCCAGATGCCCATCTGATGAAAGAGGTGCTTAAGCTCGATCAACCAATAGAGAATATCGTTCCTGTATTAACTGATTTCAATTATTTAACTTCAATGGCTAAGGAAACCAGTGAAGAGCTTGAAAGAAAAATTGAAGAAGCCTACAGTAAGGTTTCAGAGGGAGTGGATGTTCTACTTATCGAGGGAGGTCATATACCACAACTTCTTTACAGTAGAAGGCTATCAACTTTTGATCTGACAAAAAAATTTGATGCCAAGTTTCTTATAGTGAGCAGTATTCGTAGTGATATTCACGTTGATGAACTGCTTTTCAGAAAAACTATACTAAACTTCCTAAACATAAATTGCATAGGCACAGTTCTAAATAATGTTCCAAGAATTTCTTTTGAAAGAGCAAAAGGCGTAATTAAACCTGTTCTTGAGGAAAATAGTCTAAAAGTCTGGGGAATAATAGAAGAATATAGAGAACTCACCGCCCCTTCCGTTGCTGATATACAAGATCTGATTGAAGGCCAAATACTTGAAGGTCCTTCAAACTTGGATAATATCCTAGTGGAGGATACTCTAGTAGGCTCCATGACCGCGGAAAGCGCCATCACCTATTTTAGGCGCTGTGTAAATAAAGCAGTAATAATGGGAGGAGACCGAGAAGATATAGCATTGGCTGCACTTGAAACCAGTACCGCGGTATTAATTCTAACCGGAAATCTGTACCCTACAGTTCGAGTTCTATCAAAAGCCAGAGAAAAAAACATCCCAGTCATTCTAGTTCCCTATGATACCTATACAACAATAAACAAGCTAGAAGGATTAACCGGAAAATTGAAACCCGGTAACACAGAACGAATTAAAAAACTAAAAGAAATAGTAGAAACAGAAGTTGATTGGAAAGGAATCATTGAAGCCTTATAAACATTATTTCGAATAACTTCTTTGCTAATTTCATTCTTCCCAAAGTCAAAAAATTACAAAAGCATCATAAAGGAATCTTCATCCTCACAATTAT
>DXJA01000490.1 GCA_019056875.1 Candidatus Jordarchaeum madagascarense | reverse complement strand
TTTACCCGATACCAATGCGCTCACAGGAGCCCTAATTGTTGGAATAAGAGAACAAGAAAAAATATTCGGTCCCGTGTTCTCCACTAGATTGATAATGTATGCCTTAAAGTTTGCAGCTCAAAGAATCAAAGAAAAACCACCGGAAGACATCAAAAACATGGATCAGCTATCGGGGTATCTAGTTTCAATATCCGATAAATATCCCACTCCCTACTGTGCAGTTATGTACGCCCAGTATAAGACTGAAAACGACCTCCAGGGCCGAGCTGGAGCCGTAACCCGGGTCGGGGAGCTGGGTTTTCATAGAGAATTTGGGAAGGATTCAAGCGGTGAAGAGAGAAAAATTGATTTAGACAATGTTGTATTAAATCTTCACCAGACCGCAATTGCGATAAAACTTGCTCCCAAAGAATTCGGATATAGAAAGAATAAGGATGAAAGTGTAGATTTCCTACTACCAAACTGTTACTTTAAGGACGGATGCCGACAAGCTTTCGATGAGGGCTTGCTGAAACGATTGGACGGAAAGATTTATTGCAATTTGGGTTCAAGTTTGAGCCAGTATCTTAAAATGGTTACTAGTTGTGAATGGGATTTTGAATGCTTAGAATACGATAAACCACATTGCATAACAAGATTTTCCATGGTTTAATTATTCATTCGGGCTAGAGGCTTTAAGAGAAATTTCCACACAGAAACCAAAAATGACATTTTATAATGGTCGGCGTTAAATTCAGGATTCTAAATAACAAGCCCCGCCTAAAGATTCAGATGATAGTAAGCTATTTTTGTACAAGTTTCCGCTAAAAAATCCTAAAGTGGACGTTATCGTTATAACTTTTTTAAGAAATGAAAATCATTTGAATTTCTTTCATTGAGATAGATAGATTATTATAAAAAAATTTATTAAGTACTTAGTTAAAAATACAAACAATCGTTTATGGGGAGATTAAATGAAATTAGAAAAGAAGGAAGTCAAAGAATCTACTGAGGAGTTAACTGAAAAAAGTGTAATCGGTAGGGTTGCTGTAAAAGAAAAAAAGTTGCCTACCGCGAATCTGGAATTAGTTGAGAAGTCAAAATTAGAAGAATTGGAGGCAAGAATAAAAGTTTTGGAAGATATCGAAGCGATTAAAAAGCTCAAAGCCAAGTACTGGCGCAGCTGTGATAAGAAGCTATGGAAAGAATTAGAAGAAGTCTTTACCGAAGACGCTACAGCAGATTATTTTCCCAACATGCATTTCGACGGTAGAAAGGCAATTATCCAATTCTTGGAAGGGAGCCTAAGTCCAGACATTATGATCACAGCTCATGGCGGCCACAGTCCCGAAATCGAAATAATCAGTGATACAGAAGCTAGGGGAATATGGGTATTAAACGACTTGGTAATTATACAGCCAGGCACAAGGATGAGAGGTTACGGCCACTATGAAGAGGAATACGTCAAAGAAAACGGCCAGTGGAAGATAAAGATATTGAAGGAAACCCGCATCATTGAAGAGTGGCAAATGGATAAGCGCTAAGAAGACAGGATCAGCCTCCTTTATTTTGAAGCTCGGGAAGAAAGCACCTCTTTGGTATAAGAATAGCATTTTCCAACCGATTTATTTGGAAAAAAGATAACGAACAATTACCCATCAAGTGTTAGCTGCAACCAATTGAGACAGAATCATAATTTTATATAAATAATTATAAATACTTAATGAATTTCGTTTTGGAGTACCCTTTTGGTTCTGGTACTAAATACGGTTGGTGGGTCTGATTAGTGTTTTGTTTTCCATTTTTCCTCCGCCGCTCTTAACCCCATTTTCCAAACCGTTGCTCGAGGGCGCTGTCCCCTAGGTTGGGAGGACGCTGAGAGGCCGAGCGCCCTTCGGTCTGACTCGGGGCGTGTCAGCCTGCTTCTGCTCGGCTCGGCTAGGCTAGCTGAGGTTGTTTCTCATCCAACCGATGAGCGTGCTCCAGCACCCGGCGTGTTTGAATCCCGCAGTGTCTGCGGGTGTGGCTGGTTTTCCGTCGAGCGTGAGGGAGCTGTGGGGGCGGATGAAGTTGTAGTAGATGTCGAATGTCTCGCAGTATCGGTGGGTGTTCTCCCAGGTCTTGAAGCCCCTGAACGAGGGGTTCTCATACCACTCGGTGAAGGTTCCCCAGAACCGCTCTATGAGATTTGTATCGTATCCCCGGGGGTTTCGGAACCCGTCGGAGTGATTTACGACCTCGTGGGTGACCGTCTTCTCCAGGCCCAGATTCTCCAGGGCCGCCCCGAAGGCCGCGTTGGAGTCGCTTATGAAAACCTTGGGGAACCTCTCCGTTCTCTCGTGGGCCCACTGGATGACCGCCTCTGCCTCGTATTGTGACTTCCGCCTAACGAGGAGGCTGCTCAGCACTGCCCGTGACTCGGAGTCCAGGACCGCGTGCTGGTAGACCCTTCTCCCTCCCAGCCTGAGGTAGCATTCGTCTCCCCGCCACGTTGGGCTTGAGTCCAGCTTGGTGTCCTTGAGGCGGGTTGAGAAGAGGGCGAAGTCCCTCTGCCACCTCATCACCGTTCTGTGACTGGGGCTCCTTGGAACCTGGGGCACCAAGCGAGCCTGCTTGCGTATTGGTGTGTTAAGGTTGTAGAAAAGGTCCAGGCAGGTGAGTATGATCTGGGCTGGGTAGTGCTTCCAGTAGTAGGGGGTTCCCGCTCGGTCGCAGAAGGTTCTTCCGCATGTCTTGCAGAGGTAGCGCTGCACATCTGGGATGTTCTTCCTCCTTCCCTTTCCGTGCTTGATAATGTTCCTTGAGGCGCAGTCACTGTGGGAGCACCTCAGGGGGAGGGGGCGTAGGCGTAGGGAAAGCTCAAATACCAGAGGAACCAACTCAAAATTGTGGATCACACTGTTCTCGATGAATATGTACATGTTGGGAATGGTGTGACCCCCACATTAACCTTACCAACCGTATTTGGCACCAGAACCACCCTTTTTATAATTAAAGGTTTTTTTAATTTAATCCTACGTAGGATAATTTGTCCTTAGAAACTTATATAAATTAGAATTGCATTATACTTTTTAATGATTAATTCAAACAATCTTGGGAGGGTGTTAAATGAAAGTTTGGCCAGAAACAGCTAAAATAAACAAAGAGCAGATCAAAAAAATTCAGGAATTGGAAAAGCAACTAGACGTAGTTCTGGTCGCCTTCGAAAAACCAACCACATTCGCTGATATATCATCCGAACAGCTAAAAATGATTCAAAAACTTGAGAAAGACCTTGGTTTAACTTTATTGGCGATGAAATAGAAATAAAAATTAATAGTACTTTCCTGCCTTTCAGCTCAAATCTTTTTCTTTTTTCAATACACTATTGTATTTGCCTTTTTCCAAGCATCTCATATATTTATTCTTTCTTTTACCTTTTACACCACTTAACAGTTTAATAATTTATTAACTAGCTATGTGGGTATATACTAAATTCTGGATAGACCAAATTTGGAGCCGAAATTGACGGATGTAGTTGCTTTAATTACCGAGCCACTTCCGGTATTGGACGAGCTATTGCCCTGCGCTTCGCAAAGGAGGACGCAAAGGTTGCTGTGGTTGACCTTAACCTTGAGGGTGTTAAGAAGGTAGCAGAGGAAATTGAAGATCTGTGTGGAAATGCTATTGCGGTTCAGTGCAACGTGGCGGATGAGGAGAGTGTAAGAAGGCGATTGGAAAGCTTCGGTACAAACCCGCAGAAGCTTCGTGGTTGAGGACGGCTACATCACAAACCCCTTGGAATGCCATTGAAGCCACATCAATTGCTGAAAATAGGGCATTGAGGGGTAAAAAATGGGCAAACTCCAACACTACTACGAGTAATAATGCAAGGCCAAAACTATCCAGAAAACCCTAGAAAAAATGTGAGACAATAACTAATCCCAACAAATGATTCAGTGCTGATAAAATATCTATACTCTTTATGAAATATTAGCTGATTAATGTTATAAACTCCTCAATCTCATTATATATTTCGCAATTTTATATAACGTTTTTGAAATTTCTACATACTAAAGTAAATTTTATTAAGAACAATTACTATCAGATTATTATACTTATAAATATCTTCAGAAGGTGAGTGTGGGTTAATGGAAAAAATAAAGACAATATACTCTCAAATTGACTTCGAAACCCTAGTAGACATGTCTATTTCAAATACCAAAATTGTAGAGGATAAAGTATATGGTCCGGTTTACCCTCGAATGGTTAAAAAGTATACTATACAGTTTGAAGCAGATAAGCTGGGGAAAGAGAAACCTGAAGGCTCTGAGGAATGGGAATGGTCTGAATTAAAGGACTATCTTAAGAAAAACGCTGATAAATATCCCAAAGGTTTTAATGCAATTCTTTATGCTATGGCAAAGACTGAAGCTGTCCTCCAAGGTAAAACCGGAGTTTCTAACCGTATTTCAATAAATGAGATGGCCAAAGGTATGGAAAAGCGTCTGGGTGCAAAGCCTGTTAGTGTCTCAGATTTTATAAACGCTTTTATACAAATCGTGGACAAGCTAGCCGCATTTAAGGTAATGCCTCCTGAAGCCAGTTACAGTTCTAAGGATGAAAAAACAGTCAATTTTGTTGTTGAAAACTGTGCTTACAAAGATGTTTGTGAAGCATTTAAAAATGAAAATATAACCAAATACAACGGAACCAGCGTCTGCTCTATTGGACGCATGATAGCCACGTATCTTGAACTGGAACTAAGCCCTGACTACGACTACATTCTAGACGAGTTCGCAAACCCCAATTGCAAAGTACGAATTATTAAAACAGATTAGTATACCAAACCCTTCTTTTCGTTTTTTTTAATAAATATGTAAGTGAAGGATAAATATAACCAAATTTAAAAATCCAAGATTTGGATGATTGCAATATCAAAGTTAAGTAGACTTTAAAACCAATATATTTAATACTATATTTTTTTCAAAAAAAGAAGTGTAAATGATAACTTAATTCAGTGATAGCAATGGATAAGCTGACAAAAAGTGAAAAAGATTCTTTAATAAAAATCATTAAAAAAATAAACACCTATAAAATTATGCAAGCTAAGGGTTATGAAAGAATTGCTGGTAAGGCTGAGGACAAAAGAACAAAACATCTCTTACTAAATTTTAGCAATCAAGAGTTAAAGGACTGCGATTTTTGGACAAAGAAAATCGAGGAATTAGAAGGCAAACGGAGAGTTTTCGCGGGGTCATTCTTATTAAATTTAAGGGTTAGACTTATGATGGGCGTTTTAGGCACCAAGGGTTTCTTTGAGTGGGCTATAATTGCCGAGGATGAGAGTATCGAAGACTTAACTATTTTGGCGGGAAATATTGGTGATGAAGCTACTTCTGAGAGATGGTTAAGAATAGCCTCTGATGAACGATTACACATTCAACGAATGAAAAAACAAGTGCTAGGCATGGAGGGCTGGGAGATGAGTGAAGGCGGCGGGGTAAGAGATATGATTTTTGGAGCCAACGACGGGCTGGTCTCCATACTTGCACTGGTGGCAGGGGTCTTCGGCGCGATAAACGACCAATATGCTCTTTTAATAGCGGCTTTAACAGGAGCAGCAGAATATCTTACTACCACCAATAGTCAAACCATTCTCATAGCCGGAGTGGCAGGAGCAGTAGCCGGAGCTATATCCATGGCTGCAGGAGCGTATCTCTCATCAAAATCCGAGAATGAGGTAAAACAGAAAGAAAACCGAAGAAAAGGAATCAGGAAAAAAATGAGACCTGAAGAGAAGATAGAAGAACTGGTGAAATTATACCAGGCAAGTGGGTTCAAGAAACAGGAAGCCGAGGCGATAGCCAAGAGAGTGCATTCAAAAATGGAAGTAACCGCAGAACTCACTTTTGGGGAAGAAGTTGGAATTACGTCAGAACAATCTTGGTCTCCGATTAAGGCAGGTACCTTAACCGGGTTATCATTCGCTATTGCATCGGTGATTCCTATTTTGCCTTTCGCTTTCATGGATATAAATCCGGCGGTGATAACCGCAGTAATCGCCAGCATAGTCACCCTATTCGGGGTTGGAGCCAGTAAAGCCATCTTCACAAGACAGAGCTGGATTCGCAGCGGATTAGAAATGATGATCGTTGGAACACTGGCCGCTGCTGCAACCTATGTTATAGGATTAATAATACCAGTATAGCTTGAGTTCAGATAATTAGATGATTTCCCATTCGCAGTAAGGGTCACCAGTGGTCATGCATTTTATTTCTCTAACGTGCTGGTTCTTGATGGTTGAATAAATACCATTAAGGAAGCCGGTAGTAAAGAAGCAAAAAGGCTCGGCGCTCTTTAATCCAAGGGTTTCACAATTCTCGTTTATTCGTATAGTGTTGCCCACATTAATTTTCCCCACCTTACAATAATCCATAAAGTCGATTACACGCTTGATTACTTCATCTTCCTTCAAGCCTGCATTCATTAGGTGTTCGCTGACCTCTTTTCCGGTTTTTGCGCCTCCCATCCTCAGCGCCATTTTATATCTATCACTAATCGAGGCTGGCATCCCACTGACATGGTGCATTTCGTGGAAGTCGATCCCACCTCCCAATTTAGGCCTCTCGGGTAGAGGTTTTCCGTGAATTAGGAATTCGGTGAGCTGATCCATCAAGCGATCATGAACTTTCTCGACAATTGAACCGTCTATGCCTTCCAGAAAGTCTTTCAGTTCGTCGGTTTCTCCCGGCACCACTTTCATTTCACAATAAGGTGCCCCCATCCCCATACACTTTGTCTCCACAACATTCCAGTCTCTCTCACCCCTTTCTAGTCCTTTCAAGAATCCTGCCCATTCTCCGCAATCATGGAAGGCTAATCGAGCTCCGACATTATCGAATCCCCAGCACGAGGAGAGTTCTTCACATCTGAAGTAGTGTTCATCCGTTCTGGACCTACCTTCTAGATACTCCGAAATAGCCCACCCCATTTCCTCTCCCATTTTCAAGAATTGGGACGTGATTCTTTTCATGTCTTTCACTTCGCTTACCCTTCGAGGTAGAAACATTTTAGAGAGGATTCTCCTATGCCAAGGAAGTTCCAACAATAGTCGCTCCGTTCCTACGGATTCAGCCTCTTTATCCAATTCATAAGCCATTTTAGGGAATCTCTTGGGGTCCCAGAGCATGCCACTCCAGGAGACAAGATTTCTCCAGAACACATTTATAAATTCTCCAACCTCGATTCTTACAGGTTTTCTCCACAATCCCATCTCTGTTGAATGCAGGTCTACCTTAAGCTCAAATCCATTTTTAGCCAAAGTCACTGGGGTTTCAATCTTTGTCGGCGCTACCTTTGGATGTTTTACTACGTTAATAATCCTAGAACCATCTTTTATCTCCAGCCTAATGATGCCATCAGCAATACTCATCATGGCCACCAGATCTTCCTCACTCCCGCACCCCTCATCCATCAAAGCTACCACAGAGTTCCCTTCTGCTGCAAACTTCGATAGGCTGAGCTTTATGAATCGGAATATCTCCTTCCTATTAAAAAGGTAGAGTGAAGTAAGAGAATCAAAAAAGAGATGAATATTTTTCCTACCAATATTCTGCTGCTGTTTAGCTATAGCCATATTTATGGTATTTAGATCCTCACAGTTAGCATATACTGTGTCTGGGCGATCCGGTGTATCTAACCCCACGGTGTCAGCGAAGGCGTCGACAAAGTTTAGTGAGCCTGGAGGAGTTTCAGCCAATCCCTTGTCTCTCAAAATCCCAACTATGTCAGATGCACTCCTTTCTGTTGTAACCAATATGACTGATTTTCCAATAGCTATACTATTAAGGACTAGTTGATGACAGAAGGTGGATTTTCCAGCGCCCGGAGTTCCCGTTAACAGAATCAAACTTTTTGTGGGGGGTTCTTGTATATTGGCTAAAGACATTTCCCCATACCTTAACTACTCTTTTATTTCGTTTTTTATTGTATTATAATTTTTTACTGTATTATAATATTGTGGTTTAGTATGTATGTAAACTTAATTAGATGATTTCCCACTCGCAGTAGGGGTCGCCAGCGGCCACACACTTTGTTTCCTGAACGTGCTGGTTTTTAATCGCTGACAAAAACCCGTTAAGGAAACCAGTGGTGAAGAAGCAGGTGTGCTTATTACCCTCTAATCCATAGCTTTCACAGTTTTCTATTATCCTTATCGTTTCATCCACATATACTTTACCCACTTTGCAGTATTCCAATAGATTAAACATACGCCTTATAGCCTCGTCTTCCCTAAAACCAAGGTTCACGAGTTTTTCTGCCAGTCGTTTACCGGCCATTGCCCCTGCCATTCTAACCGCCATTCGATACCTTTCATTTCCGAGAGCCGGCAGCGTCAGGAGCCAGAGGAATTCGTGGGTGTGGATACCGCTTCCCAAAGTAGGCCTTTCCCCCAAGGGTTTACCCTCTTTTATGAATCCTCTTACCTGATCCATTAATCGATTCTCAATGATTTCTATTTTCGAGCTATCTACCGCAGTTAAATAGTCTTCCAGTTCTTCCATTTCTCCGGGAGCTATTTTGAATTCGCAGAAAGAAGACCCCTGCCCCATGCAGGTTGTTTCCACGGCGTTCCAGTCTCTTTCCGCTTTATCAAAGAACTTCATGTACCCAGCTACATAGGCTGCTTTATAATAACATAAAGGTACCCCCACATTTTCCAAACCCCAGCACGAGGAACTTTCAAATAACCTTACATAATGTTCATCCGCCTTTGATTCTTCGAACATGTATTCCATAATACCTCCACCCGATGCTTCAAAAGGACCCTCCACTATGTGAATGAAGCCCTGTTGCATAAATTTAGGACGGAAGATTCTTCTCGGTATCATTTTAAATAATGATCTTAGAGGCCAAGGCATTTTATTCATGAAAAGTTGGGCTCCCTGAAAGGTTAACTCTTTGGTGAGGTTGTAAATCATGCCTGTAAATCTTTTAGGGTCCCAGAGCATCCCACTCCAAAAGCTGAAATTAGCCCAGAAAAGATTAACATAGTCTCCAACTTCTTTTCTGTATACTGATTCGCCATCTCTCAACCAAAAAAATGAGTGCGAACCCCCTTCTCTTTTTTCATAATGTTTCTTTGAAGATCGTTCTGTCAACTTCATGTAACGTTTTGTTATGAGCGTGTCCATGATTTCGAGAGGTACTCCCTCATCCACCAGGCTGGAAACTTCTATTTTTGTAGGTTTCAAAACTGGGTGCTTAACAATATTTAGCACTCTTGTGCTATTTTCTAATTCCAGTTTGATGATTCCGTCAGCCATACTCCTCATGGCTACCAGGTCTTCTTCCTTTCCACACCCCTCATCCAGAAAAGCCATTACCGCATTTCCCTCTGCGGCAAATTTTAATAGAAAAAGTCTAATGAATCTAAATATCTCCTCTCTGTTAAAAAGATAAGGAGAGGTGAGTGAGTCAAAGGCGAGGAGAATATTTTCTTTCCCTATTTTCCGCTGAAACTTCGCAATGCTCATGCTAATACTATTCAAATCTTCACAACTGGCTTTTGTAGTATCAGACCTGTCGGGAATTTTTAGTCCCACCGTCTCAGAGAAGGCGTCCACGAAGCACAGCAGGTCTAAGGGGGCTTCAGACAATCCCTTATCTCTTAGTATATCAGCGATATCGTATTGGCTGCGTTCAGTGATTACTAGTATGACCGGTCTGCCCTTAGCTATGCTATTTAGAACTATTTGATGGCACAATGTAGACTTTCCAGAACCGGGTAAACCAGTAAATAGAATCATCTTCCTATTTGGAATTTCATGGACTTCGGCTAGGGACAATTTATTCACCTGAATATGGTTAGGTTTGGAAATACCTCTATGCCGGTTTTTGATATTTCGTAGGGTCGAGGCTGGGGGTCAATATTTAGTCCCCGCATTTTTTCCACTTGGAATATTCGAACCACTTTATCATTCTTGAGGTGGGTACGCAGCAGGATTACCCCTTGAACTAGGTATTCCTCGAATTGGTGTTCTCTCTCCAGTCCAGTTCCCCTTAGCTCAGAAATCATTAGATGGGTGCAATTTGTTGTTCTAAACTCGGTTATTAGGTCTCTCATCGCGTGTGCACGCTCAATTTCATCGGGATACTGAAGCATAAATATGGTTATCGGGTCAATTATTACTCTCTGAGCCTTGATATCTTCCACGCCTTGCTTTATTGCCTCAATTAATTTATAGCGCTCCACAAAAGTAATGCGAGTTTTTATTTTTGATGTATGAGGTTCTCTATGGGTGTGAGGGAGCATACGCTCATGACGCGTTCGGGTGGTGTGTTGCGCCCAAACCAGCT